>NZ_CALKTQ010000242.1 GCF_937997465.1 uncultured Campylobacter sp.
ATCGAAGCGGCAATAGCCTTTATCGATGAGAAGAAAAATAGAATTCGCCTGAGCGTAAGACGCCTTGCTAAACAAAAAGAGCGCGAGGTACTAAACGAGATAAATAGCGACGATAAAGTTACTTTAGGCGACATTATCAAAGAAAAACTATCATAAGTAGATGAAGCGATATCTGCTTTGGGGCGCGATGGCTTTTTTGCTTATTTTCGTCTGCGTATGTGGCACTTTGCTGTATAAGTATGCGGACGTAAATTTAAAAGAGTCCGCGCCTGAGGAGCTAAAAATACCGCAAAATAGCGAGGAGTCAAATTTGACCGCTAGCCATACTTCATGGATCGGCGAAATGGCAAATTTGACCCCTAGAAAATATACCTTGGCAAGCAACGAGATATTTGTAGAGTTCAAAGACGAGCCGAGAGTTGCTATTAAAACAACTTATCAGTTGATTATAGATAAAAATGATATATATTCGATGTTTTGCCTTACTCAAACCCTAAAAAATATACCCGTGGATTTTAGCGTAGTAAAAGAAAATTCGCAAAATTTAATTTACATCAACACGCAAGATAATGGCATTTTAGACCGCGTTATAAACGAACTTAAAGCGTACGAGATACGCTCAACTTTCAAGGAGATTAAGCTGTGAAAACGATAATAGTGTGCGACGCAATACATAAAGTCGGCTTTGAAATTTTAAATCGCGAAGAGGATATAAAAGTAATCGACGCAGTAAACGTGCCTAAAGATAAGCTTTTGGATATCTTAGGCGAGGCTGACGTGGCCATCACTCGAAGCTCGACCGAGGTCGGCGAAGCGTTTTTAAATGCGGCTAAAAATCTAAAAGCTCTCGTGCGCGCGGGCGTCGGCGTCGATAACGTAGATATAGATGGCTGCTCAAAACGCGGCATAATCGCGATGAACGTCCCTACGGCAAACACGATCGCCGCGGTAGAGCTAACGATGGCTCATATGTTAGCGGCAGCTCGCTCGTTTCCGTACGCTCACAACGATCTAAAAATCGACCGAATTTGGAAACGCGAGAAATGGTACGGTGTCGAGCTTTTTAATAAGACTCTAGGCGTCATCGGCTTTGGCAACATCGGCTCTCGCGTAGCGGTTAGGGCTGCGGCTTTCGGTATGCAAATCGTTGCTTATGATCCATATATCGATCCGTCGAAAGTAACCGATATGGGCGGCGTTTATACGCGAAATTTCGACGATATCCTTGCGTGTGATTTCGTCACCATACACACTCCTAAAAATAAAGAAACCGTAAACATGATCGGCGAAGCGGAGATCGCAAAGATGAAGGACGGCGTGCGCCTCATAAACTGCGCTCGCGGCGGTCTTTACAACGAAGAGGCGCTGTATAATGGCCTAAAAAACGGCAAGATAGCGTTTGCGGGTATCGACGTATTTGAGAAGGAACCGGCGACGGATCATCCGCTACTTGAGTTAAATAACGTCAGCGTCACACCGCACCTTGGCGCAAATACGCTAGAGTCTCAAGCCAACATCGCTATCGCAGCAGCCGAACAGGCTATCTCTGCGGCTCGCGGCATCAGCTATCCTAGCGCGCTAAATTTGCCGATAAAAACGGAAGATCTACCGCCTTTTGTGGAGCCTTATATCGAGCTTACGAGCAAGATGGCCTTCCTCGCCGCTCAGATCAACAAAAAAGCGATCAAAGCTATCCGCATCGAGACGCACGGTCCTATCAGCGAATACGCGAACTCCATGCTTACATTTGCGATCGTGGGTGCTTTAAAAGAGAGCTTGGGCGATACGATAAACTACGTAAACGCTAAATTTTTGTGCGATGAAAAAGGTATAACGACAGAAAGCACCGTCGGCGGCAATAGTATTTTCAAAAATAAAATCACTGTTCGCATCACGACCGAAAATGATGTCGTAACGATCGGCGGAACGGTGTTTGGCGAAAATCAGCAACGCATCGTGACGATAAACGGCTTTAAAACAGACTTTAAGCCTAAAGGCAAGATGATTATCTTTAAAAACAACGACGTTCCGGGCGTTATCGCTAAAATTTCATCTATCCTCGCCGAAGAGAAGATCAATATCGCCGACTTCCGCCTAGGACGCGACGATCACGGTATGGCGCTTGCGGTCGTGCTTGTGGATGAAAAAATAACCAAAGAGACGCTGGCTAAGCTAAACGATCTAGACGTTTGCGTATGGGCAAAGTACGCAGTTGTCTAAATTTAAGCCCGAATTGGGGCTTAAATTTAAGGAGGGTTTGAGTATGAAATTTTTACTTTTGATTCCGATTTTGTTTTTGCTTGCGGGTTGCGAGAGCGAAGTGCAAAAGCAAACTACGAAAAATTTTGAGAAAATTTTGACCGAAAAAAAGAAATTTCAAAAGATACAAAAAGACGATCCTAGCGTAAGTGAACAGATGAAAAGGGAAATCCACTCGCAGTCTGAACAAAGCAAGGAAAAAGGCGAGTTTAAATTTAAGCCTTAAATTTGAGTTTTACTTCGGCGAGCGCGGTCAAATTTGCCCTCTCGCCGCTTCTTAAACTAAACTAAAAACTTTTTTGATATAATCAGCCTTTAAAACTACAAGGAGAAAAAATGGCAACCTATTCTATGGGCGACCTAAAAAAAGGACTAAAGATTGAGCTAGACGGCGTTCCGTATAAAGTCGTCGAATATCAGCACGTAAAACCGGGCAAGGGAGCGGCTTTCGTTCGCGCGAAAATCAAATCTTTCATCGACGGTAAAGTGCTTGAAAAGACCTTCCACGCGGGTGACAAATGTGATCAGCCGAATTTGGAAGAAAAAGAGATGCAGTATCTTTACGACGACGGCGAGTTTTGCCAGTTTATGGACACTGCGACCTACGAGCAAGTAGCGATCAGCGATGAGGACGTAGGCGATGTTAAAAAATGGATGATCGACGGCATGATGGTTGAGATTTTGTTTCACAATGGCAAGGCTATCGGTGTAGAAGTACCGCAAGTCGTCGAGCTAAAGATCGTCGAAACTCCGCCGAATTTTAAAGGCGACACCCAGGGCGGTAAAAAGCCTGCCACGCTTGAGAGTGGCGCAGTCGTGCAGATACCTTTCCACGTGCTTGAGGGCGAGGTCATCCGCGTGGATACCGTCCGCGGCGAGTACATCGAACGCGCAAATAAATAATCGCAACCGTCAAATTTGATGAAAGCAAAATTTGACGAGCTCATAGCCCAAGTAAAGCCGCTGTTTAAAGATAACGGCTTTACCAAAAACGGGCTAAATTTCTACAAAAATACTCCCGAATTTATATACGTCGTAAATTTTCAAAAAAGTAGCGGCAATACCACATTTGAAACTAGATTTTACGTAAACTGCGGCATTTAGGGTGCGTTTGTAGGCGCCGCAACCGGCAAAGAAACCGTCTTAAAACCCAAAGAATACGAATGCCATTTTAGAGATAGGATTTCATCTATCATAGACTTCAAAGCAGCTTACTATGAAATCAACGAAAATACCGACACGGCAGTGCTTTGCGAAAAATTAATAAGTGACTTAACGGCGGTATTTTGTTTTTTTGACGAGATAAAAACCAAACGAAATTTGATTGATTTAATGCCGGAGCGAAACGGCCTAGCGGTGATTGACCAGCTTTTTGAATATTTACTCATAATGCACGAACAAGAAATTTTGACCCGCCAAGCATTAAGTTTGTTTGAAAAACATGGAAATGAAGCTAGACGGAAAATTTTTGAGAGGCGCATAAACGATTTGCTGAAAAAATATGAAAAAAACGAGATAAAATTTGAAGAAATAAAAGCCAAGGCCTAAGCCTCGGCTTAGACTTTAGGCTGATTTTTTAACGCTATCGACCAAAGCAACGATCTCTTCGTAGTTTGGCAGGGCGTTTACGTCCGTACCGATGAGATCTTTTTTAGAAAAGATTACTTTTCCGTTTACTTCAACTATGAAGTTTCCGCCGCTACCGACGATTTTGCTAATTTTAGCACCTGGAATTTGACTTAAAAATTCTTCTTCTACACGAGAAGCTACCGGCCTATAGTTTCAAGAATTGCAATATGTAATCTTTACTTCCATGTTCCTTCCTTTCGAATTTAAAGTACGCCGATTATAGCGTAAATTTAGCAAACGGCGGTATAATTATGAAAAATTTAAGGAGACGATATGAAAAAAGTT
>NZ_CALKTQ010000243.1 GCF_937997465.1 uncultured Campylobacter sp.
AATCTTGCTCCAGTCTTTGATCTCATCTAGCTCGGGGATAAATTTCTCTAGCCGTACCCGCCGTAAAATCCCCTCAAAATCGGTGTCTGCGCTTTGCAAGTCGCCAGGATACGCGATAAGCTGCCTTAGACTCATGCGCGCTAAAAACGGCTTTTGCGGTACGCTCATCGTTCCGCGCGGCGCGCAAACCTCGCCCGAGCCGTGATCCCAGATGCCCGCGATATACCTAAACACGCTGCTTTTACCAGTCCCGCTAGCTCCGCGCAGTAGCGTCCATTCGCCGCTTTTTACGTTTAAATTTAGCCCGCAGACCAGCCTTTCGCCGCTTGGGGTAAAAATTTGCAAATTTGAGCATTTTAACTCGTTTTGTTTGCAGCTCTCGTCAAATTTAACGCTTTTAAGTTTATCCTGTGTCAAATTTGCCGCCGTTACCCGGGCGAATTCGTTCACTCCGTCAAGGTTGCTGTTTTGTCCGCTAAATCTAGCGTCATATTTGACCTTAGAGTCTGCCGCCTGCGCGATCTCAACGAATTTATATATGCGCTCCACGCTTGCCGCCCACTCCATGATCTGTTTATAATAGTCCATAAACCACGCAAAGCCGTCCTGCACGCTATAAAACGCCGAGCGCGCCCGCATCATATCGCCAAAGCTCATCGCCCGCGCGAAATAAAGTGGCAAACAGGCAAAAATCGGGATTAGATTTGTGATTTTTAAGTAGCTAGCCGAAAAGCACTCTAGGCGAAACTCGGTGTTCATTATGACGCGCCAGTTGCGCACTACCTCGTTAAAGCTCGCTCGAAAGCGCGATTTTTCAGCGCCTGCGCCATTCATCAGCGCGACGGCTTCGGCATTTTCGCGAGTGATTAGCAGATTTGCGCGGTAGTCGGCCTCGACCTGCTGTTTCTCGTAGTTTAGGCGCTTTAAGCTACGGCCGATGAGGTGCGTGATAAGCGAGCTAAAAAGCGTATAAACTAGCGCGACATAGACCAAAAAGCCCTCCAGCGCGAACTCGCGGCCAAATGTGCTAAAATGCAAGACCTTTGACGCCTCCCAGAGGATAAACGTGAAAGCAAAAAGCTTGGAGAGGTTGTAAACTAGGGATTTTATGAGACTTACGCTTTTGTCGGCGAGCAGGAGGCTGTCCTCTGTGATACGCTGATCCGGGTTATCAAAGCCCGCGGCCGCGGATAAGCGGTAGAAATTTGCGTTTTTTAGCCACAGATTTTCCATCTCTTCGCTTAGGCTCTCGCGCCACGAGATCACGAGTAGCTTTTTAAACCAGTTTCCGATCACAATAAAAAGCACGATAACGGCGGTATAGACGAGAAACTCGCCCACAAGCGGAAGCATGAGATCTTTTTCAAATTTCTCCATCGCGTCGTAAAATTTTTTATCCCAAGCGTTCATTAGCGTCGCTACCTTGACGATGGCTAGGCTAGCTCCCAGCGTCACGGCCAGCATCGCCCACGCTGTTAGCGAGCGCTTGCCCGTCCAAAACCAGCCTGCGATGATGAAAAATTTCTTTAAAATCTGCAAATTTAGCCTTTTTGTTTGATTTTTACTCTGCGGCGAGCGGTAAATTTACGTTCAGAAATTTTTATGCGGCGCAAATTTTAGCCTAAATTTGGCCTGCTTTGTTCAAATTTAAAGCGCGAAGCGGTATGTTTATTTACCGCTTCAAAAAAGCTGAAATTTACGCAAATTTGATCCCGCAAAGTTCTTTAATACGTATAGTTAAACGTCAGCGTGAAATTTCGCGGATCGCCGTAGAAGTTGTTCATGCCAGCGGTTCTGTTTTGCGTATTCATAAAATACTTTTTGTCGGTTATGTTTTTGACTGCGAGTCCAAGGCTGAAATTTTTGTTAAAAAAGTAGTTCACGTTTGCATCCCAAAGCGCGTAGGCTTTTTGCGTAGGCGCTACGTAGGCTACGTTTTGATAAAAGCCCGAAGTCGCGCTCTGCCATCTAACACCGGTGCCAAAGCTTAACTTTTGGCTGCTAGAAAACGGTATCTCGTAGCTGGTGTAAATTTTAAACAAATGCTTAGGTACGTAGGATTTTGCATTCGCGCCCTTGTCGTAGTTTACGTTTGTAGAGGTCTTTTTCTCGCTTTTCATATAGACGCTTTTGTTAAACGTATAGCCCGCAAAAAGATTCCATCTATCCGTTAGCGCGCCTGAAATTTCAAGATCTAGGCCGCGGCTTCGCACCTTGCCCTCGGCGATGCTGTTGGTGGTATTTAGCGGATCTTGGATGGCTCTGTTTTCTTGCACGACCTGAAATAACGCGACTGCGGTGTTTAGCGCGCCATCAAAGTACTCTGATTTTACGCCTGTTTCTACATTGTAGCCTACGATCGGTTTTAGGATGTTTTTGTTCGCGTCCGTCGCGCTTTGAGGCTTAAATATCTCTGCGTAGCTAACATACCAGCTGTGATTTTTGGCAAAATCCCACGTTAGGCCCGCATAAGGCGCGAAGTGATTTTTAGTTAGATCTAGCGTCTTTTTGCTCGTATGGTTTTTGAGGTCGTCCCATTTTTTGTCGTATTTTACGCTGGTAAATCTACCGCCTACTAGCAAGTGCCAATCATCCGTGAAGTTATATCTCGTGCCGATACCAAATGAGCGCTGGTAAATTTTAGTCGTGTATAGATCATCATCCGTTATCGTGCTACCGTTCCAGTTGGGCTCGGCTATGGCGCTACTGTTCCAGTTATATAGCCCTATACCAAGCGAGCTTAGGCTAGCGTTTGGAGCCCATTTGTCGTGGCGTGTAAATTTCTCGCGAGAGAGCGAGCCGTTTACGAAAAACTCGTGCTTACGCCCGAAAAGCTCGTATTTGCCGTCCGCGCCGATTTGCAAATTTACCTCATCCGATTCGTTGTCGTATTTTCTAAATCTCACGTTGTGCGTCGGTCTTGCGATCGCGACGTTATATGGGTTCGTGCCGCCCATCGCGCCAAATTTAAACATACCTTCGCTTTTAGTGTAGTTTAGTTTGGCGTAGATTTTCGTATCGTCGCTAAGCTGATGCGAAAGCTCGGTAAAGGCGTTAAATTTCTCGTATTCGCTTTTGTCCCAGCTCGAGCCGAAGTAGCTTTTGCGGCTCAAATTTAAAAGATTACCGCCAGCATCGCTAGCCGGTACGCCGTAGATGTCGTAGACGCCAAGCGTCCTTTGCCAGATGAGGCCGGTAGTTAGCATAGTTTTGTCCGTGAGATCAAACTCAAACGTACTGCCCAGCGCCTCCCGGTGACCGTTTTTGTGGTTTTTAAACGAGCCTGTTTTGTTTAGGATTCCGATTAGCCTGCCGCGAATCGTGCCGTCTGTGTTTAGCGCGTCGGTTACGTCAAACGAGCCTCTGTAGTTGTTCCAGCTGCCCATACTTAGCCCTAGATTTATTCCAAGCTCGTCGCCGGGGCGCTTGCGGACTAGATTTACCGTGCCACCAGGCTCGCCGTTACTCTGCGTAAGTCCCGCTACACCGCGTAGTACCTCGACGCGGTCGTAAAACTCGAGATCCGTAAATTCTTTTGAAAATCCAAGCGTGCCTTGAGCCGTGATGGATACCGAGGATGCGACGCCGTCTTCTTGGATGTTGTCGATGTTAAACCCTCTAGAGACGATGCGGTCGCGCCCGCTGTCGCGATAAAGCGTGATGCCGCTCGCGTAGTTCATCGCCGTATCGACGTCTTTTAAATTTAGGTCTTTGATGAGCTGATTTGAGACGACGGAGACTGATTGCGGAGTCTCGCGGATACTGAGATTTAGACCCGTGGCGGTGCTCATATTTCCCGTCGTATACGAGCCCGTACCCTCGGTCGTCGATAAATCGGCTTTACCGTATGCGGTCACCTCTCCGAGGTTTGCGTCGACGGCGTAAAGCGAGCAAGCAAGGCACATAGATAAGCCTATAAATTTGCAGTAAGCGTCCAAAATTTCTCCTTAATATTGATAATGATTAGGCAAATTATATATAAAAAAATTTAAGAGAAAATAAAGAGCAAACAGACGCTAAATCAGTA
>NZ_CALKTQ010000244.1 GCF_937997465.1 uncultured Campylobacter sp.
TGGAGGGCGAGGAGTCAAGGTGGCTCCACCTCCTCATAAAAGGCTCGATCAAACTCTATAAAATCGGCCCTAAAGGCAAAGAGATTTTTATGCATCAATTTAACGGGATTAGCTTCGTAGCCGAGCTTGCCAACTTTGAAAATATCAAATTTCCGGCGACGGCGATATTTTTAACGGGCGGCGAGGTGCTAAAAATCGACTATGATAAATTTTACGCCGAGTTTTTATCAAACCCGCGCGTCTCGCTGCAAATCATCAAATCGCTCTCGCAAAAGCTAAAAATCGCAAGCGAGCTAATACATCAAGAGCTCGTGCTAAACTCCGAGGCAAAGGTCGCGAGCTTTCTCGTTAATCACGCCGATCTTTTTAACGAGCTAAAACACATCAAAATAGCCTCCATCCTAAACATCACTCCAGAGACGTTTTCAAGGATATTGGCAAAATTTAAAACCCAAAATTTGATTGAGTTAGACGCAAATAATAAAATCATAAATATCGCTACAAACGAGCTTTCGGAGATGTTTGAGGGATAAATTCGGCTTGCCGGTTTTGTAAATTTAACTCATAATCCGCAAGAATTTTAGAAATTTGATTAAATTTGACGTCATTTAACGCCGAATTTTAATTTTTCTTCTTTTGTGCGGCTTCGGTATCGGCTAGCGAAGTGATTTCGTATTTTTTATCGATGTAGCCCATTTCTAGTAGCTTATTAAAGATTTTAGCCGTGAGAGGTCCCGCAGCCAGACCGCCGTGTCCGCCGTGCTCGATGATAACGGTAACGGCATAGCGAGGCTCCTCGTAAGGTCCATAGGTCGTGACCCACGCGTGCGAGCGGCGCAGATACTCCATGTCCTCTTCTTTCATACGCTTTTTTTCGGCCTGCGAGATGCCCACGACCTGCGCGGTACCAGTTTTTGCCGCTAGCGTGAGTTTTGCCTCTTTAAAATACTTATGCGCTGTGCCTTTTTTGTGATTTACGACCTCGTACATCGCTCTTTGGACGTACGGTAGCTGCTTTTTCTCAAACGGCGTGAGGATATCATCGGCAGGCTCAAATTTAACCTCCTCGCCGTTTACGCTGCGTAAAAAATGCGGAACGATATTTTTACCCGTCGCTAGTATGCCCGTATAGCGCACCACCTGCATCGGCGTCACGAGGAAGTTGCCCTGCCCAATCGAAGTAATGAGCGTCTCGCCCTGATACCACGGCTGAGCGTATTTTTGCATCTTCCACTCGCGTCCGGGCACGATACCGACAAATTCATTTGGCAGATCCACTCCGCTTTTTTGCCCAAACCCCAGCCGCTCTAAAACCGGCGAAATAGCGTCTATACCGACCTTTAGGCTGCCCTTATAAAAATAATCGTCGCAGCTCTCGCGGATGGCTGAGTTCATATCTATAAAGCCGTGTCCGTAGACATTCCAGCAGCGAAAATTTCGCCCTCCAAGCTCAAATGAGCCAGAGCAAAAATACCCATCGGAGCGGTTCATCTTGCCAGTATCTAAAAACGCCATCGCCACGCCCATTTTGATAACCGAGCCCGGCGGATAAAGACCGTTTACGAGTTTGTTCGTAAATGGATGATCAATGCTTTTAACGAGCTCGTCCCACTTAGCCTGTGATAACCCCGTAACGAACGGGTTTAAATCATACTCTGGGAAGCTGCCCGCAGCCAGTATCGAGCCGTCTCTCACGTCCATCACGATGATAACGCCCGCGTTATCGCCGAAAATTTCCTCGATGTACTTTTGCATCTCAAGGTCGATCGTGAGCGAGATATCCGAGCTTTGAGGATAGCTCACCGAGATCTCCTCGACCTCCTGATTTAGCGCATTTACTTTTACCTTTCGCACGCCCTCTTGCCCCTGCAAAACAGAGTTATAAAAGCGCTCCGTACCGCTTCTGCCAGTGTGATTGGTTAGCTTTGCGACAGGGTCGGACTCGACGTCTTGCTGATTTGCGCGGCCGACGTAGCCGATGATGTGCGAAGCTAGGTTATTGTATGGATAGTGGCGCTTGGAGGCCGGCTTGACCTCTAAATTTTCTCGCAGCGAGAGCTCGGCGATGCGCGGTATCATCTTGTCGTAGTCCATAAAATCGATAATCTGAATAAAATCTTGGTTATAAGGCGAGTCGGCCTTGACGTATTCGCGCTTTAGCTTCGTGACGTTTAGATCCTCGAATAAATTTTGCAAATTTGCAAGCTCTGCATCTAAAATCTCCGCCCTTTTTCCGTTTAGGTGTGGCTTTAAAGCAACGGAAAAGCCGAGGCGATTTACCGCCATCGGACGGCCTTTGGCGTCTAAAATCAGCCCCCTGACGGGAGCTAGATACTGCGTTTTTACCGCATTTTGCTCGGCGATCTCTTCGTAAAAGTCGTTTGATTTGACGCTAAGGTAATAAACTCGCACCAGCAAAAGCACCCAGACGCTAAATATGATGCCAAAGACTATGCGCATCCTCATAAGCGCCCCCTAAACAAAATCACCGCCAAAACAGACTCCACGCCGACGTAGATCAGGTACTCGTAGTCAAATTTTAGCATAGGCAAATTTGCCACGTAAGATATAAAAGAGCTCGTCGCGCAGGTCCAAACGTAGCCGCTAGCGACGAATCCCACTGCCAAAAGCTCCCTTGATTTTAGCGTAACAATGAGCCAGTCGGACATAAAATGATAAAAAAGCATAAACGCAATCACCGCCGAAAACAGCGCAAACCCATGCGCCTGCTCGGCAAAAGTGAGGTAAAACAGACAAAAATACCACTCCTTGCCAAACTCTTTGAGCGTCTTTTGCTTTTGCAAGGTTAGCGTGATCATATAAGTAAAAAATATCCCGATAAGAGGCGGTAGGTGCGTAAATACGGTCGTTATGCTCTGATAAAACACAAGAAAAACAACCCAAGCAAGCTGCTTTAAAAATCGCTTCTCTGCTCCCAGTCTTCGCATCGCCGCACTCGTTTGCATGGTTATAAATTTATAGCTAAATTTATAAATTTGGCCTTGGCGGCGCTTAAATTTGTAAATTTAGTTAGAAAATTTGATGGTAAAAATGCCAAAATTTGCCTGCGGCTTTTTGATTTCATTACAGCCCCAGCGCGTTTAGATATATAAGCTCGTTTGCCTTTTCTACGCCTGTTTTTTTAAGCGCCGAAACGAAATGTGCGCCCGGATAGACCTTTAAAACCGCGCTTTTTTGGCTTTGATTTAGCTTGTCTGATTTGGTGAGGAAATTTAAAATCTTTTGATCGGGGCGTAGGAAGCTTTGCAAATAGTCGTTTACGTCTTTATCTATCTGCATATCAAACTGGCGCGAGTCGATGAGATGTACGAAAAGCTTGATGTTGGCTCTAAATTTTAGATATTCGTCAAGATTTTTTCTCCACTGCGCATGCATGCTTTTAGCCACTTTGGCATATCCAAAGCCCGGTAAATCAACGAAGGTCAAATTTGCCCTCTCCTCGCTTAGCTCGCCTTGCTCGTTTTTGGTGCCGCGCGCATACTCGACCTCGAAAAAATTTATGAGGCGCGTTTTGCCTGGCGTCGAGCTGCTCTTGGCCAGGCCTTTTTGATTTACGAGAGCGTTTATGAGGCTGCTTTTGCCCACGTTTGAGCGCCCCAGAAACGCCACTTCGCTAGAGTTTGCAGGCGGAGCTAGCGAGATGTCGGGCGCTGAAACTAGAAATTTTGCGTTTAAAACGCGGATCACTTTTTGTCCTCAACCTGGAATATAAATTTGACCGGCTCTTTTTTGCCGCTGTTTACGTTGTACGTGCCGCTGTTTTGATTGACCGTGATCTTTTCGCCATAGACTTTTTTATCAGTCTCTATCTCGTGCAAAAAGCCGTTGCCGTTTATCGTATATAAATTTGGCGCAGGTTCGTAAATAAGCTCGCTACCGCTACCGTCGTATGTTTTATTTTTGATAAATACTCTAAATTTGGCATTGCCGGAAGCGACGTATTTTAGCGGATTTCGCTTTTTGTCGAAATATATCACTACCAAATTTGCAGTGAGCGTATCCTTGCCTTTTTTAATATTTACATTGCCTTTAAATTCGCTTATTTGTTTGCCTTCGTCAGCATAAAACTCGTCCGCTGTGATCTCCACCTGCTCTGCTAAAAGCGGTAAAGCGCTAAGCGCCAAAACTAAAGCCACTTTTTTAAAACCAAAATTTATCATTTTCCGTCCTATCTTTTTCTATCTTGCTCTATCAAAGCAAAGGCCTTTTTGATATAAGCTTTTTTTAACTCAAAGTCATAAACCAGGGCTTTGCCGACTATTTTATCTTCGTTCTTCGTTAGCGTAAAAGGCGTTTGCGTAGTAGCTACTTTAGTGGCAGTACTATAAATGACCTCGTCTGATAAAAAGGTCAAATTTTCATTATTTGCATAGCGCGCGTTACCCTTAAGTATAATTCGACCGCCGTTATAAAACGCTTTATCGGAGCTCACGTTATGCTCTTTGTTATCTTTAAAAATTTCCGCTCTAAATTTTATAAATTCGTCAAATTCGGAGTATCTATTCCACGTATCGGCTTCATATCTGGCATTTACTACAGTAGCATTTATCTCGTAGTCAGTGACTGCGTTCATCTGCATGTTTGTAGTCACTTCGCCACCCTTTAATAGCTCGCTATAGTAAGGCTCCTCAATCGCCAAATAAACCATCGCAACGCTAAAAACGCTGACGACTAGGTAAAAAATCCTTATAACCAACGCTTAGCCCACTCTTGCATTAAGCCCTCGCTGCGGATAAGTATCTCTATCATCTCGCGCACCGCGCCGTTGCCGCCTTTGTAGTTGAGCCTCGTTCTTACTTCAAGCTCTTTGATCGCATTTTTCGGTTTAAAGCTCCATCCGACGCTTTTTAGTAGCTTGTAGTCGTTGTAATCGTCACCTATTGCTGCTGCATTTTCAAACTCGAGTCCTTCAAATTTAAGTATCTGTTTTGCGGTTTCAAATTTATCGCTAATGCCTTGATAGACGTGCGTTATCTTTAGATCCTGCGCCCTTTTTTCGACGATAGGCGAGCTTCTGCCGGTGATGATCGCGACTTTTTTACCGAGCTTTAGCCAGCTCTCGATAGCGTATCCATCCTTAACGTCAAAAAATTTAAGCTCGTCGCCGTTTGGGCTATAAACGATCTTGCCGTCGGTTAGGCACCCGTCGACGTCTAAAAATATAATCTCTATCATAGCACGCCTTTCGTGCTAGGCACGCCGACTCTAGCGTTTTTGGCTAGAGCTCTTCTTAGCGCGACGGCACAGGCTTTAAAGCTCGCCTCCAAAATATGATGAGAGTTTCGTCCGCGGATTTTAGCGATATGCAAGGTGATTGCGGCATTAAATGCTAGAGCCTGGAAAAACTCATTCGCTAGCTCTATGTCGAATTCGCCGACTTTGCCATCGCTTATGCTTTCGTAGACCAAGAACGGGCGATTTGAGAGATCAAGGGCACAGTTTACCGCTGCCTCATCCATAACCACCGTTGCTTCACCAAATCTCTCGACTCCGCTAATCGGATAAATTTTCTCGCGCAAAGCCTGCCCGATAACGATACCCACGTCCTCAACGCTGTGATGAAAATCCACGTGCAAATCGCCCTTGCAGACAAGCTTCATATCAAAAAGCGCATGCTTGCAAAAGGCCTCAAGCATGTGGTCAAAAAATCCTATGCCAGTGCTTATCTCGGATTTGCCACTGCCGTAAATTTCAAGCTCTAGGCTGATATCCGTCTCTTTTGTCTTTCTTTGCATCTTATTCCCTCACGAAAAATGCGCCCGAGATATGCCCTGCGCTTATGAAGTCTTTTGCTTCCTCTTCACTTCTAAAGCCGCTTATAAATACCCTGTAAATTTTACCGCCGTCAAGATCATAGGACTTTATGACAGTATCATAGGCACCGTTGCCGTATTGTCCAGCATGCTGCCGTTTATGAGCGTTTGCGCCACTTAAATTTTTAAACGCGCCGATTTGCACCATAAAAATACCGCCGACAAAAGACTGTTGTTGCGGTTGCGCCTTAGTTTGAGTGCTCGTTTTTAGCGAGCCGCTAGGTTGTTTTGAGCTAGGCTGAGAGGATGCTACAACAGCTCCGCCGACGTTGCCGTTAAAGCCAACAACCTCTAGTAAAACGGGGGCCGTGCCGGCGTTAAATACATCAAGCTTAACCGCGCCGGTTTTTGACAAATCTATCACGCGCCCAGCAACGAAAGGACCGCGGTCGTTTATGCGCACAATGATATTTTTACCGTTTTTTATATTCGTCACGCGCACCATAGTGTTCATCGGCAGAGTCTTATGCGCCGCCGTCATAGCATGCATATCGTAAGTCTCACCGTTTGACGTCTTTTTACCGTGAAAATCCGGACCGTACCAACTGGCTATACCGCTAGCCCTATCACCGACCTCGGATAATAAGTTTTTCCATTTATGGTATACGGGCGCATGGTTGCTTCATGCACACCTTTTGAACTGTTTATTTTGCCGCTCTTTTTTGAGCCGCCGCTAGCGGTAATACCGCCGGAAGGCGAGGTCAAGAACGAACAGCCGCTCATAAAAAATACAAAAAATAGACTAAAAAATATAAATTTAGCCCTACTCGGTTGCGGCAAGTTTGGCTCCAATCGAGCTGTTTGAGCTCATAAGCGTATTGGCTTCTTTTAAATCCTCAAGCGCTACGTCAAATTTCTGTGAAACTTCTCCGAGTGTATCGCCGCTTTTTACCATATACTCGGCTAGATAGTTTACGTTTTGCTCACTTGGGATAACTAGCTTTTGACTAGGCTTGATCTCGTTTGAAGCAAGTCCGTTGTACTCTTTTATGATTTTATGATTTACGCCGGTTTTTTCCGCTATAGTTAGTAGCGTATCGTTCTCTTTGGCAGTATAAATTTCAAATTTTCTATTTTGCGCTACTTCGAAATTGTCGCTAAACATTTTCTTTTTGTTTAATGGAATATAAAGATAATAAGGTTTTTCCGTAGGTGGAGTATAGACGAATTTTAGATGCATATTGTACTCTTTCATCTTTTTTAGACTAAGACCTATGCTGTCTCCTACCTCCATTAGCGTTGTACCGCCGGGGACATCTATCTTTGATAGTTCTATGCCTTTCGTTCCACTTAAGGCCTGCGTTTTAGCCAGCAAATTTTCCTGCTCTTTTGCTATATGCGCAATGACTAAAATTTTCTTGACGAAATTTTTAGTTTCTTTTGGAATATAGCTTTTTTTATCGTCTAGCAATGTTGCCAGATCGGTAGTTCCGGCTTTTTTAATACCTTCCCTTAATCTAGTGTCGCCGCAGTTGTAAGCCATCATCGCAAGATACCATTTACCAAAGTCATTTTTTAGACTCTGTAGGTATTTTGTAGCTGCAACGGTAGCCGCCATCGGGTCTTTTCGCTCGTCGGTGTATTTATCGACTCTAAGACCATAAAGTTTTGCCGTAGACTCCATAAACTGCCAAATTCCGATGGCTTTTTTGCTAGAAACTATGTGATTTGAAAAACCGGACTCCGTCATAGCAAGATACAAAAACGACTCCGGGATACCTGAGTCTTTTATAATCTTTTGAAGCATTGGGATATGTTTATAGCCGCCTTTGACGGTATCTATAAACTCTTTTCTTTTACTATCTTTAATGGAATTTTTTATAGAAGCGTAGTGAGAGCTTTGTAAAAATTTAGCATCTATGTCAAATTCTTTTAATATCATCTTTTGGGTTTGCTCTGCGTCGCTACTGGTTGCGGACGCAAAAAGCCATCCCGCACAGGCTAAACACAGCATTATTACTCTAAAGATTTTCATTTTTCTCCTTGATTACGTGTTAAATTTCATAAAAATTTTCTTCGCGTTTTTCGTAGTTATTTGCATTACCTCTTCTTCTTTTAAATTTAAAATCTCAGCCATCTTCGTCGCGACTAATCGCGTAAATGCAGGCTCGTTTCTGCGCCCCCTAAAAGGCTCAGGCGTTAGATACGGCGCATCTGTTTCAAGCAGCAGCCTATCTCGCGGAATTTGTGGCAAAATTTGAACCAAATTTTTTGCGTTTTTAAATGTCAAAACCCCGCCGATACCAAAGTAAAATTCGCCCATTTTTGCAAGCTCTAATAGCAAAGGCGAAGCGTTATAGCAGTGCAAAACCGCTCCGACTAGCCTGCTTGCATACTCTTTTAAGATATTAAAACTATCTTCGCTTGCATCTCTAATATGCAAAATGACCGGCAAATTTAGCTCTACCGCCATATCAAGTTGCGCTCTAAATACGCGCTTTTGTTCCGCTTTTTCAAGCTCTTTTTCATTTTCGTCTTTAGGCAAGCGGAAGTAATCAAGCCCGCACTCGCCCACGGCAACGCACTTTTCGTCTTTTGCAAATTTATAAAGCACGTCCTTGTCAAATCCATCCTTATCATACGGATGAACTCCGACGGCAAAAAATACATTTTCAAATTCGTGGGTTATTTTAGCCGCTTTTGGTAAATCATTAATATCAGCACCCGGTATTAGTACTCCGCCGACGCCGTTTTCTCGGGCATTTGCGATAACTTTTGCGAGATCGCTATCAAAGCTTTTATCATCCAGGTGACAGTGAGTGTCTATTATCATCAGGCTATTTCTACCCTATTTCGACCGTTTTGCTTAGCTCTATAAAGAGCCTCGTCGGCAAGCTCCAAAATCTCGTCGACGTTATAATCGCTTTTACCGAAAGTAACGCCTATGGAGACCGAAATTTTAACCGGTTCGTTTTTTATATTTACCGGATTGGCTGCTATTGCAGCTCTTAATCCGACGAAAAATTTAACCGCGTCTTCTTGCGATACGTTTTTTAATAAAACGCAAAATTCTCCGCCGCCGAATCTAGCCGCTATATCGCTGCTTTTGGTGTCGTCGATTAATTTTTTAGCCAGTAGTTTCAAAATTTTATCGCCGCTATATTGTCCGTATTTATCGTTGATATTTTTAAGTCCGTCTACGTCGATCACAGCTACGGCGTAAGGCATAGGATTTTCTTCCAAACTAGCTAAATATTCTTGCATATCGTCGTAAAAATACCTTCTATTAAATAATCCGGTTAGAAAATCTTTATTGGCGAAATTTGCGATTTTATTGATATTTTCCATATTTTCTATAGTATTATTTACGCGGCAAATAAGCTCTTCTTTTAAAAACGGCTTAGCAATAAAATCATTAGCTCCGTTTTTTAAAAATACCGCACCGCTAACGTTTTCGTTTGCGCTAGTCATCATTATGACCCCTAGTTCGTTTTTATCTTTTTGTTCCCTTAGCTCTTTTAAAACCGCCAAACCGTCTTTTACCGGCATGCCGTAATCACAAACCACGAGTTTTATATCGGGATTATCGGCAAAATAATTCATCGCCTCTTCACCGTGAGCCGCCGTAAATACTCGAAACTGCAAATTTTGCAGTATTTTTTTTACGTCATTTCTAGTCTGCATTACGTCTTCTACTACCATGACCTTATACTGCTTGTTGTTTTTTAGCCTATCTATCATATGAAATATATAATTTACGTCACTCATATTTCCCTTATAGACGTAGTCCACGATGTCCTTGTCCATAAAAGTTTCTCTAGTCTTATCGTCCATACTACCCGTTAAAACTATAATCGGTAAGCCCTTAGACGCTACGAAATCAACTACTTCGCCGTTTGGAGCATCGGGCAAATTTAAATCGAGCAAAGTTATAAAATAATCCTTAGCCTTCGTAAGAAACGCCTGCGCTTCGGCTAAGCTGTGAGCGACGTCCACTTGCATCTCGGTATTATCTTCCATCTTTTTAGCGATCAGCTTTGCCAGAGCTTTATTGTCTTCTACTATTAAAATTTTATTTTTTTCCATATATTCCCATTTGAAAATTTTTGCAAATATACCATTACTTTTCTTTTTTCAACCTAAATTTTAAGCCAAACTTAAACAACCAAAAGCTGGCGAGCAAAATTTATCGCCTCCTCAGTTATACGTTCGCCGCTTATCATACGGGCCAGCTCGCTTACGCGCTCTTCGCCCTTTAGCTCCCTTACGTTCGAGGTTTCGCCGCGCTTTTCGACTAGAAAATGCGAACTGGCTTTTGAGCTTAGCTGCGGCTGGTGCGAGATAGCAAAAATCTGATAAAATTTGGCCAAATTTAGCAGCACGTTTGCGATACTCATCGCCTCTTTTCCGCTTAGATTCGCGTCTATTTCATCTAATATTATGACGCCTTCGCCGCCTCCGGTAATCTTACTTTCACTTGCGATAAAAGCTAGCCTTAAGCGGTTTAGCTCGCCCGAGCTTAGATTTTTTAGCGCCGTCTCGTTTAGGCTCAAATTTACCTCGTCCCTGCCGGCGGCGTCTAGGGTTTTACTATTTATCTTTAATGAGATCTCGCTCATATAAAGCTCTTTTAAAAACGAATTTATGAGCGACTCAAGCTCCTTTAAATTTGCCGCGCGAGCTTGGCTGATTTTATCCGCCAGCGCGTTTACCGCGGTTTCATTTTGCTTAAATTTACGCTCCAGCTCGCTTTTTTCAAAGCTTATATTTTCGTATCTGGCTAGCTCTGCCTTGCGAGTTTTTAGCGTCGCCAGAGCCTCCTCCTCGCCGCCGTATCGACGCACTAGCGAGTTTATCGCCTCGATGCGGTCTAGCACGCCCTCGATATCCACGTCTTCTAGCTCGTCCATGTTTAAATTTTCGCGCGCTACTCGCAGCTCGTTCATCGCCTCTTCAAAAAAGCTACTATCGACGTCGCTGATGTTTAGCGCGTCCACTACGGATTGCTCGAAATTAAAAATTTGCTCCGCCCTATTCCACGCTTCTAAAATTTTATCCTTTTTACTCAGGCGCTTTTTTAGCTCCATTAGCTCGTCAAATTCGCCGATTTTCGGGCTCACGCTTTCTATTTTATTGATTTCAAAAGAAGCAAATTCTTTTAGCTCCTCCACTCTTTTTTCTTCGTCGATTATTTTTTTCAGCTCGCGAGAAATTTGGCTAAATTCGTCAAATTTGAGCCTAAATTCGCTCAAAATTTCGTTAAATTTAGCGTCTTTTTTCGCTTGCAAAGTATCTAGCAAATTTAAAAATCTATCGTTTTCAAATTCGTTTATTTCCTTTGCGGATAGGTATTTTACGTGCTCTTTGGCGATGCTGGCTAGATTTTTTTTAGAAACGGCTTGCGAGTTTATAAAGTACCGCGTCGTTTTGTCCCGAAAGAGTTTAAAGGTATTTATCTCCTCGCTCTCTAAGCCAAATTCCTCAAGGTTAAATTTATGCGAGACGTCAGCCTCGATCAGCTTCGCTTCACTATCTTTTAGCCCTAAAACAGCCATTATCGAGCCCATCAGGACTGATTTGCCAGCACCACTCACACCCGTAAATACACTAAGTCCGCGCCCAAAATTTAACTCGACGTTTTCAAAACTCAAATTTTGCTTTATCAAAATCCGCTCAATCATTATAACCCCAATGCAGCTTTTCTTTTAAAATTTGAAAATAATCTCTCCCGACGTGGCGGATTAGCCGCGCCGTGTTCGCGCTTAGCGTCATGCTCACGCTCTCAAGCTCGCCCATTTTGTACCGCTCCTGCCCGTCGATAACCAGCACCGCCGCGCTCGCGGTTTTAAATTTGATCTCAAATCCGCGCGGAAGCACGACCGGACGCTGAGTTAGCGAGTGCGAGCAAACGGGCGTCACCAAAAACACCTCGCTCAAAGGATATATTATCGCTCCGCCCGCGCTCATGTTGTATCCGGTTGATCCCACGGGCGTAGAGACTATGACGCCGTCGCCAAAATACGCGTTAAAGTATTTTTCGTTCCAAAAGGCCTCCACGTGCGTCATGGAACCTACCTTTTCGCCCACGATTACCGCATCGTTAAATGCTATTTTGCGCAAAATTTCCCCGCTTTTTTTGTGCAAAAAAACGTCAAGCATAAAAGGAGTCTCGACCTCAAATTTGCCCTCGAAAAACTCGGCGAAAAACTTCTCGCATTCATTCATCGTGATATCGGTCAAAAATCCAAGCCTACCCGCGTGGATACCGAGTACGAAGGGTGAAATCTCAGCCGCGCTTCTACAAAGCGAGATGATCGTGCCGTCGCCTCCCAGCGAAATCAAAAAGTCGCACTCCTGCGCCAGCTCGCAAACCTCAAATCCTTGTAAATTTGAGCCCTCTTTTAAATTTAAATGTTTAGCCGCCGCATTTTCAAATAAAATTTGAACGCTGTACCTAGCTAAAATCTCGCGCAGGATTCGCGCGTTTTTTACCAAATTTCCATTGATTTTCGCGACTAGACCGACCTTTTTTACCTTAGCCGGAAGTAATAAATTCTCTTTTTTCATAGAGCGGATTTTATCACATTTTGTTTTAAAAAAGCTGGGAAAAAGCAAATTTCTAGTATAATGGGCGCGTTAAAAACAGCAAAAGGAGTGAAAATGCGTAGCCATTACTGCACTGATTTAAGCAGTGCCGACATAGGCAAAGAAGTTACGCTTTGCGGCTGGGTAAACACCTACCGCGACCACGGCGGCGTTATATTTTTGGACCTGCGCGATCGCACGGGACTGATCCAGATCGTCTGCGACCCTGCAGATAGCAAGAGCTCTCACGAGGCCGCGTCGCACGTTCGCGACGAGTACGTCCTAAGGATAAAAGGCAAGGTTCGCGCTCGCGGCGAAGGCCTAGTAAATCCGCGCCTAAAAACGGGCGAGATCGAAGTAGTCGCAAACGAAGTGATAGTAGAAAACCCGAGCGAGACGCTACCTTTCGTCATCGGCGACGAGAGCGTAAACGAGGACATCAGGCTAAAATATAGATTTTTGGACCTTAGAAACGAGAAACTTCAAAATATCTTTAAAATGCGCTCAAAAGCGGCGATCGCGGCTAGAAACAGCCTAGATAAAATGGGCTTTATCGAGTTTGAAACGCCGATTTTAACCCGCGCGACGCCGGAGGGCGCCAGAGACTATCTAGTGCCTAGCCGCGTATATCCGGGCCAGTTTTACGCCCTGCCGCAAAGCCCGCAGCTTTTTAAACAGCTTTTGATGTGCTCTGGCTTTGATAAATACTTCCAGATCGCAAAATGCTTCCGAGACGAGGACTTGCGCGCAGATAGACAGCCTGAATTTACGCAGATAGATATCGAGATGAGCTTTATCGAGCAAGAAGATATCCTAAATATGGCCGAAAATATGCTAAAAGACGTATTTGCCGCCTGCGGATACGATATCCAAATCCCTTTCCGCCGCATGAGCTACAAAGAGGCGACAGAAAGCTACGGCAGCGATAAGCCGGACCTGCGCTACGATCTAAAGATGATCGACGTTATCGACATTTTCGCGCGCTCTAGCAATGAAATCTTTAGCAAAATCGCAACCGAACCTAAGAAAAACCGCATCAAAGCGCTAAAAGTGCCAAACGGCGATAATATCTTTAGCAAACGCGAGATGAACCGCTTTGAAGAATTCGTCCGCAAATTCGGCGCTCAAGGCCTTGGCTACTTCCAGATGAAAGAGGATGGGCTAAAAGGACCGCTTTGCAAATTTTTCGAGCAAAGCGACCTTGACGAGATTGTAGCTCGCTGCGAGCTAAAAGTCGGCGACGTCGTATTTTTCGGCGCAGGCAAGAAAAAAGTCGTGCTTGATTATATGGGACGATTTAGGATTTTCCTCGCCGAGCAAATGGGTATCATAGACCAAAACAAAATGGAGTTTTTATGGGTGCTTGACTTCCCGATGTTTGAGCAAAACGACGATGGTAGCTACTCGGCTATGCACCATCCCTTTACCATGCCTAAAAACATCGACGAGCCTGATCTAGAGGACATCCTTTCGGTCGCTCACGACGTCGTGCTTAACGGCTATGAGCTTGGCGGCGGTAGCGTGAGAATCCACAAAAACGACGTTCAGCAAAAGGTGTTTAAGCTACTTGGTATCGACGAGGCCGAGCAACGCGAGAAATTTGGCTTCTTGCTCGACGCGTTAAGCTTTGGCGCGCCTCCGCACGGCGGTATCGCGATCGGCTTTGATAGGCTAAATATGCTAGTAAACAAAACCAGCTCGATCCGCGACGTCATCGCCTTCCCTAAGACTCAGCGCGCCCAGTGCCCGCTAACCAAGGCGCCTAGCGAAGCTAGCGCGGAGCAGTTAAGGGAGCTAGGGTTAAGGCTGCGAGAAAAAGAAAAATAAATATCGTCTCGCGAGCGTCTTTAAATGAGTTTGAAAATTTTGGACTGCGGCAGACTACTTGTCTAGCCTTGCCCAAAATTTTCTGCACAACATTTAAATCCGCCTCACGATACTTCGATTTACGCATTGGTAAAATTTGATACAAAAAGAAGCCGAAGTATTTTGAGATGATTTTTGGGGTTGCGACGTAAAATTTTGGCGCAGATAGAACATATAGTTCATCGAGCCAAAATTTTACTAGCTCCACAAAAAGCACTCAAAAGACAAGGCTACAAAAGGAAAATTTATGAAAAAACTATTTTTAATCATCGGCGCTCCAGGCTCTGGCAAAACCACTGATGCATCGCTAATCGCGCAAGAGGACGCCAAATTTGCGCACTTCTCAACGGGCGATCTGCTACGCGCAGAGGTTGCCAGCGGCTCAGAGCTAGGCAAGCTAATCGACGGTTTCATCTCGAAGGGTAACCTAGTCCCGCTTGACGTCGTCGTAAACGCGATCGTCTCGGCGATCAAAAGCTCAGATAAATCAAACGTCATAATCGACGGCTATCCGCGTAGCGTCGAGCAGATGACCGAGCTAGACAAGGTGCTAGCCGCGCAAAACGAGATCGCGTTAAAAGGCGTGATCGAAGTGGACGTTAGCGAAGCCGTCGCACGCGAGAGAGTGCTCGGACGAGCGCGCGGAGCCGACGACAACAACGAGATTTTCAACAACCGCATGAAGGTTTATTTGGAGCCGATCGAGGCGATACGCAAATTTTACAAAGAAAAAGGCCTGCTCCACGTCGTAAACGGCGAGCGTGCGATCGAGCCTATCGTAGCCGACATCAAAGCCCTCGTAAATAGCCTATAAATATTAAATTTAGAGCCTCAAGCCAGGCTCTAAATTTAAGCTTCCCATAAATACAAATTAACAAATAACTCACGAAATATCATTAAAATCCGTACTATGATTTCACGAAAATCACATCAAATTTTAAAGGATACGTAATGTTTAAGAAAATAGTTTTATCAGCGGCTCTTGCTAGCGCAATGTTTGCAGCAGGCGGATTTACTGGTTCAAGCGCGCAAAACGCAGCAAATCAAAGCGGCTTCGTCGGCAAAGGCGCCTTGAGCGCAAGCACGGTAAAACAAGCCCTAGCACTACCAGATGACGCTCGCGTCGTGCTTGAGGGCAAGATCGTCTCCGAGTTTCGCCCTGAGCACTACCAATTCGTCGATAAAAACGGCGACACGATCGAAGTCGAGATCGATCACAAAGACTGGAGAGGCATAACCGTCGATGAAAACACGCCCGTGCGCATCTACGGCGAGGTCGATAAGGACTTTATGAAAACCTCTATCGACGTAAAAAGTATCGAAATAATCAAATAACTTTAGGGCGGTTCGCCGCCTTAAATTTTCCCCAAATTTTAATTCCCCAAAATTTACAAATTTTACTTGGCTCAAGATAAGCTAAGCGGATTCTCTCTTATCATCTTTAGTAAAATATGATAGAAAGTTTTTGTATC
>NZ_CALKTQ010000245.1 GCF_937997465.1 uncultured Campylobacter sp.
CCGTTGGCGCCGGTAAAAAACAGCCCCGTGTCCTTTCGTCCCGCGAATGCGTCGTAAAGTCGGTCTGCGATGCAGTATCCTACCTCTTTAGCCTCTTTGCCGCGCTGGCACGGGCTTACGCAGTTGCTTACGCAGCTGATTTTTGGACCCTGGCGCTTATCGACTAGATTTATCAAATTCGTCCTGACGCCACGCGCAGGGTAGCCTACTGGGCTTTTGATTAGCTCGATGTCCTCTTTTTTGGCCGTTAGCAACACTTGCTTAAACTCCTCGCTAGCGTCACACTCGTGCGTACCGATAAAGCGAGTACCCATCTGTACGCCATTTGCCCCTAGCGAAATCGCCTTCTCGATGTCGTTTTTGTCCCAGATGCCGCCTGCTGCAAATAACGGAAAATCGCCCCACTGCTTTATCTCTTCGCTAACGGGCGTTATCAAATTTTCCAGGCTGTACGCGGGATCGATACACTGCTCGTAGGTAAATCCCTGGTGCCCGCCGCTAAGAGGCCCCTCAAGCACCACCGCGTCTGGAAGCCTACCGTAGCGCCCCTGCCAGCGTTTGCAGATGATTTTTAGCGCTTTTGCCGAGGATACGATAGGCACCAAAGCCACGTCCGGGTAGTCTACGGTAAATTCAGGCAAATTCGTCGGCAGACCCGCGCCCGTGATGATCACGTTTATACCGTGGTCGCAGGCGTCTTTTACGATACGCTCGTAGTCGTTGCTGGCGTACAAAATATTGACCCCAAGAGGCATATCGCCGCAAATTTTACGTGCGTTATCGATGACGGCTTTTAGTCCCTCTCGCGAGTAGAAATTTCCGCTGCCGTAAGGCTTTGCGTTTAGCTCTTTAGTGATGTATTTTCGTCCTTCGTAGTAGCCCGTTCCTACCGAGCTTATGACGCCTAGGCCGCCTTCTAGGCTGACGTTTCCGGCGAGCCTATCCCAACTGATACCAAGCCCCATTCCGCCTTGGATTATCGGGTATTTTATATCGTATTTTCCGATTTTTACGGGTTGCATCAGGTTACCTTTAGTTTTGCAAATTTACGCTTGCCGACCTGCAAGACGTATTCGCCAGCGCCCAGCTTTAGCTGCTCGTCGGCGATCTTTTCTTGATTTAGACTGACGGCGTTTGCCGCGATGTCTCGGCGCGCCTGAGAGCTGCTAGCGCATAGTCCGCAGTGAGTGAGCGCCTGCACGATCCAAACAGGAGCCGAGAGCTCAAACTCGTCCATCTCGGTCGGGATCAAATTTTGCGAGTGCACGCGGTCAAATTCAGCCTTCGCCTCTTTCGCCGCCGCTTCGCCATTATATCTAGCCGTGATCTCTAGCGCGAGCGCCTCTTTTACGGCTTTTGGATGAGCTTTGCCGCTAGCTACGTCCGCTTTTAAATTTGCGATTTCTTCCGTGCTTTTTTCACTTAGTAGCTCGTACCAGCGCCACATCAGCTCGTCGCTTACGCTTAAAACCTTAGCAAACATATCGTTTGGCTCATCGGTCACGCCGATGTAGTTGCCTAAGCTCTTACTCATTTTATTTACGCCGTCAAGCCCCTCTAAAAGCGGCATCATTATGACGGCTTGTTCCTTGCCGACGTTGTAAACTCGCTGCAAGGTTCGCCCCATTAAAAGGTTAAATTTCTGATCCGTGCCGCCCATCTCGATATCGCACTTCATCGCGACGCTGTCGTAGCCCTGAAGCAGCGGATATAAAAACTCGCTAATCGAAATCGAGGCTCCGCTTTTATATCTTTTTTCAAAATCATCGCGCTCAAGCATCCTAGCCACCGCAAAGGTGCTAGTTAGCTCCACGATGCCCGCGGCTCCCAGCTCGTTTAGCCACTTGGAGTTGAACATCAGCTTGGTTTTTTGCGGGTCTAGGATTTTAAAAACCTGCTCCTCGTAGGTTTTAGCATTTGCCACCACGGTCTCGCGGTCTAGCTTTTTCCTCGTCTGGCTTTTGCCGCTAGGATCGCCGATCTGCCCCGTGAAATCTCCTATCAAAAACTGCACTATCGCTCCGTGCTTTTGCAAAAGAGCCATCTTTTGAAGCACTACGGTGTGGCCCAGGTGTAGATCCCGGGCCGTCGGGTCAAAACCTGCTTTAACGTAGAAATTTTCGCCCTTTTCGTAGTAGTTTTTTACTAAATTTTCGACGCGCTCCTCGTCTATCATCTCGGCGACGCCTTTTTTTATATCGCTCATTATTTTGCTCAAATTTTCACCCATTTTCTCTCCTAAATTTATTAATGTCCGTATGCGTCGTCAAGTGACACGAAGTCTATGATCTTGTAGCGATCTCTTAGCCGATCCTTTATCTCGTTCACGTTCAAATTTTCGCCAAGTTCGATCGTCAGCTCGAAAAAGTCCGCCGTCGCCTCCCTGGTCTCGGTAAGGCTGATAGTTACGAGATCGACCTGCATTTTTGCCATATATGTCAAAAACTCCGCAAGCGACCCGCGTCTGTTTTCTAGGCTTAAGATGATCTTAAATCTATGAGGAGCGACTCGCGTCCATTTGACGAAAATCATCTCGTTTTTTTCTTCGGCTAGCTTCATAAACCGCTCGCAAAGCTTGTGATGGACGGTGACGTGGTGATAGTTTCTAAAGCCCACGATATCGTCGCCGCGCTTTGGATTGCAGCAATAATCAAACTCGATGCTGTTTATCTTGTGGTTTGAGTAGATCACGATGTTTTCAAATTTTTGCTTTTTGACGTTGTATTTATCCGTCATCGCGATAGCAAACGGACGGTCTCTTTTTACGTATTTTTTTAGCGCGTTTACCACGTCTTGCAGGTAAACCGAGTCAAATGCCGCTCTAAAAATTTTCTTGGTCAAATTTTCAGTCTCTAGCCACTGCTCGATGGTTGTTGAAGGTACTGCAAAGATGCCGCTTAAAATTTCGATCGCGACCATATTGTTTATATCTCTTATCTTTTGCTTGCAGTACGAGCGGATCGTAGCTCTAGCCTTGCCCGTTTTTACGCTGCCCAGCCATGAGCAGCGGTATTTTGGCTCATCGCCGGTTACGATACTCACGATATCGCCGTTTTTTAGCTCCGTTAGCAGCGGTACTCGCACGCGGTTTACGTAGGCTTCTTTGGCGTGCAAGCCTACGTGCGTGTGTATCTCGTAAGCGTAGTCAAGTGCCGTAGCGCCGCGCGGAAGCGTGAATATATCGCCCTTTGGCGAATAAACCGCGACATCCTCGACGTAGAGGCTATCTTTTGCGTATTCGTATAGCTCCTCGGGGTTTTCGCTCGCCTCCTCCATGCCGTTTTCTATACCGCTGATGTCGCTTAGCCAGTCAAGTTTTGGATTTAAAAAGCCGCCGCTTTTATATTTCCAGTGCGCTGCGACGCCGTACTCTGCGGTTTTATGCATATCAAAGGTGCGAATTTGAACCTCGAAGATGCTTTTGTTATCAAATATCGTAGTGTGTATCGTTTGGTAGCCGTTTTGCTTCGGAAGCGCAACGTAGTCTTTGAAGCGCGAGATTAGAGGATTAAAATTTATATGTAAATTTCCAAGCACCAAATAGCAATCCTGTGGCTCTTTAACCAGCACGCGCGCAGCTAGCAGGTCTAACACCTCCTCGATCGAGATGCCTTTTCGCTGCATTTTTAAGTAAATTGAGTAATGATGTTTGATGCGCTTTTGTATCTCAAAGTCGTTTTCGCTAAAGCCGTTTTTGAGTAAAATTTGAAAAATTTTGTCGGTAAACGCATTGAGCTTTAGAACGAGCTGCTGTTTGTGCTCGGTTAGGTAGTCGTCGATTTTTTTGTACTCTTCAGGCAAAGCATACTTAAAGCTAAGATCCTCAAGCACGTTTTTGATCGACGAAATGCCCAGTCTATGCGCGATCGGAGCATAAACCATCAGCGTCTCTTCGGCGATTCGCTTTTGCTTTTCCGGGCGCAAAGCTTGCAACGTGAGCATATTGTGCAGCCTATCGCAAAGCTTTACCACGAGCACCCGCACATCCTCGATGGAGATTAGTAACATCTTGCGAAACGTCATCGCAGACGCCGCCAAACGCTCGTTTGACTCCGAGCTTGCGAGTTTGTCCTCTCTGATGGCTACGATTTTTGTTAGCCCCTCGACCAGCTTTGCAACCTCTTCTCCAAAATCCTCTCGCACGCTCTCTATCGACCTGTCCGTATCCTCGACCACATCGTGAAGCAAGGCGGCGATAATCATATCCTCGTCCCCACCCATATGCGCCACGACGCAGGCCACTAGGATAGGGTGTATGGCATACGGTTCGCCACTTTTTCTAAACTGCCCCGCATGCGAGATAACGCAACATTCGATCGCGCACTCTAAATTCGGCGTAAAATTTATCAGCTCGCTAAGTAGTTGTCTCGCCTGAGCGACGTCCTTGCAAGCGGTTATATCGTCGATTAATTGTTCTAGTAAAAATCCGCTATTTAGCTGCTTCAACTATGCCCTCTAAAGCTATCTTGCCCTCAGCTATCTCGCGTAGGGCGATATCGGCAAATTTCATCTTAGTAACGTCGATATCAAGTAGGCTTTTTGCGCCGCCAGCTAGAGCCTCGGCTCTTTTAGCTACCGCTAGAGCCAGCATATATCTATCGTCTCCGACGAGTTTTAGAGCCTTTGCCGCTACTTCTTCAGATCTCATTTATTCTCCTTAAATTTAATTTCTTACGATAGAGCAAAACGCACTCTCGTCGCCTTGTATGATTTTGAGCAGGTTTCCGTCTTTAAACATATTGCACACCAAGATCGGTAGCGAATTATCCTTAGCTAGCGCGATAGCGGTATCGTCCATCACTTTGATATCGTCACTCATAGCAAGCTCGTAGTTTAGCTCTTTCAGCAACGTCGCATTTTCAAATTTATGCGGGTCTTTGTCGTAAACGCCGTCCACTTTCGTAGCTTTGATTATCATATCTGAGTCTATCTCGATAGCACGCAAAGTAGCCGCCGTATCGGTGGTGAAAAATGGATTTCCCGTGCCCGCAGCAAAGATCACGACGCGGCCTTTTTCGAGGTGTCTGTTTGCGCGTCCGACGATGAAAGTCTCACAGATAGCCTCCATCTTTATCGCGCTTTGTACGCGCACGTCTAGACCTACGCTCTCTAGCGCCTCTCTCATCGCGATGGAGTTTATCACGGTGGCTAGCATACCCATATGATCGCCGCTGGTGCGCTTTATGATGCCGTCTCTAGCCGCGCTCACGCCGCGTATGATGTTGCCTCCGCCGATAACGATGCCCACTTCTATACCGTTTTCGACTAGCTCTTTGATCTGCTTTGCAATAAATTTAAGCACAGCGTTATCTATACCAAAGCCGCTGTCTCCAGCTAGCGCTTCGCCTGAAAATTTAACTAAAATTCGCTTTTTTCGCTCCATTTTTCATCTCCTTAAATTTTCGGATTTTAGCTAAATTTGCTTTAAATTTTGCTAATCTCGGCGCGCAGGTGCTATTTTAGGCTGATTAGCTCGAGTGGGTCTATGTGGTAGTTTTTCTGCGTAACTTCAAAGGTCAGATCTCGCTGCACGCGGCCGATGATGTAGCCTTTTTGCACTTTTGCGCCAACTTTTACGGTAGGGGCGATCTGGCTAAGGTGCGCATAGATCGTGTGGATACCATTTGGATTTTCGATGATGACTACTTTATCTAGCATCGCCGTTTCTTTGGCAAAGACTACTTTACCGTTAAATACGCTCTTTACCTTCGCATCGG
The DNA here is from genome assembly GCF_937997465.1 of uncultured Campylobacter sp. GTDB lineage: Bacteria > Campylobacterota > Campylobacteria > Campylobacterales > Campylobacteraceae > Campylobacter_A. The sequence goes on from NZ_CALKTQ010000245.1 coordinate 5,718, forward strand.
CGGAATTTGCGCTAAGGACGACCGATTCGTTAAAAATTTTGATGTTATAGATGGGATCGACGTAGTTGCCGAATTTTTGCTTAACCGTAAAGCTCTCAAGCGGCGCGATAGTCTTTTCGCCGCTATATTTTTTAACAAGGCTAGTTTGATAGCTCGAGCCAAACTGTTTCACGTCGCCCTCAGACGCACTCGCGGCTACCTCGCCCTTTTTATCTTTCTTATTTTTTTGAGCTTTGGCTTCGGCCGCTTTTTGCGAGGCTAGAGCCTTTTTAGCCTCCTCGCTCTCTCTTTTGGCGACGATTTTTAGCTCTTCTAGAGTCTTTCTGATCTCGTCTTGTTGGGCTTGTAGGCGCGAGAGTTGCTTTTGATAAATTTCCTTATCCCGCTTTAAATTTGCCAGCGTTTTCATCTGCTTATCCTGCAGGGAAACGAGCTCGGCTTGCTTAAATTTAAAGGTTTTTAAATTTGACTTTATCCCGTCTATCTTGTCGTTTTGGGTTTTTATCAAATTTTGCGTACTTTCGTACTGTTTGGCTAGCTCGTTAAAATCATCTTTTAGTACCGAATTTAGCTTGCTTAAAATCTCAGTCGCGATGATACTATCCACGCCCTCCTCGTACTCTTTTGGCATTATAAGGTCGAAGGAAAACTCATCAGAGATGATGCGCACGATACTTTTTTGGATATTTTTTTGACTTTGCGTTAGGTCTTTGTTTTGCTTTACTAGCTCGTCAAGCTCGCCGCTAGCGCTTTTTGCACTGTTTTCCAGCTGCGCTATTTGCAAAATGAGCTCTTTCATCTTGTCGTCGGTTTGTCTGACGCTTTTTTCGCCGCCGAGTATGTCGCCGGCTAGGTCGTCAAGCTTTTTATTTAGCTGCTTTTCAAGCTCTTTTGAGGACTCGAGATAGGTCGTTTGATTTTTTATCTTTTCGCCCGTGCTTGCGTTTAAGCAAAGTGCGGTGGCCAGCAAAAAGCAAATTTTTTTCATATCGCCGTTGCTTTTCTGGTTACGAGATAAACGGCTAAAAAACTAATCGCAAGCGAAACGCCCAGCAGTACTCCGCCCTCGTAAAACAGATCAATCGCCGGCAAATTGATATTTAGGTCGGTAGCGACTTCCTTAACGGGCTGCAAATCCGGCAAGATAATGTAAAAAACCGCCACCAAAACGGTCGCTGTAAACGAATCAAACAACGCGTTTTTGTATAACGCGCCAGATTTTAGCCACGACGGAGCTCCCAGCAGCGTCATTATCTCGATGCGTTCCTTGTGCTCGTATAGCCAAATTCGCATCTGTTTTGCGATGAGCATAAGCCCGATTAACCCGATTAGCCCCGAAAATATCGCCGAAATATTTTTAATCAGCTGCATGATTTTATAAATTTTATCATGCGTTTTTGAAAAGGTCTCAACCCTGCTCACGCCGTTAATCTTTGAAATTTTATCCTTTATCTCTTGCATATATTGGGTGCTTGGAAAGGCATTTAGCTTTAGCGAGTAAAATTTAGGCAACGCATTTTGCAAAACGGCGATATTTTTTGATGAAATATCTTTAGAGAGCTTCTCTAGTACGGGCTTTGAACTAAGCGGTTCAAGAGATTCAAACGTATGAACGAGCGGCTTTACGTCGGTAGCGTTTAGCTCGTTTTGACTTACGATGATAATGTTATAGTCTTTGTTCATCACGGACTCGTACTCGTCCACCACTCGCCCGACTAGCAATATAAACTGAATGCCCACGAGTAACGCCATAAGCGGAATTATAGTGCTTAAGTGGTTTTTAAAGAATTTCATATAGGCGTCCATTTTCTATAGCAAGATGTCTATAGGGTACTCTTAGCGAGCTTGGCACCCTGTGCGTGACGACCACGATGCAGGTACCCAAAAACTCCTTAGCCGAGCGCAAAAGCCCCCAGATAACATCGCTTGAGTATTCATCTAGGCTACCCGTCGGCTCGTCGCAAAGTAGCAAATTTGGATTATGCGCGAGCGCTCTAGCCATCGCAGCTCGCTGCTGTTCGCCACCGCTAAGCTCATTTGGATACTTGTGCGCTCTGTGGAGTAAATTTACGTGTTTTAGGAGTTTGGTCGCCTGATTTTTACAAACGTTAGCGCTAAGACCTTTTATCATCAGCGGCAGCATCACGTTTTTTTCGATATTCCACTCGCTTATCAAGCGGTAGTTTTGAAAAACCACGCCGATGCGCTGCCTTAGTTTATCTAGATTTTGCCCGCCAAGATTCATCATATCGGTTAGGCAGACGTTTAGCGAGCCAGCACTCGGTTTTATCTCGCCGTAAAAAGATTTTAAAAGCGTTGATTTGCCGCTGCCGCTTTGCCCGGTGATAAAAACGAAATCATTGGCGTAAATGTCAAATTTTGCGTCCGTTATGAGCTTTTCACAGCCCTCGTATCCTAGGCAAAGCCCGCTTGCGCTAATTATTTTTTGCATCCGCCAAATACTCCTTCAACGCAAGATGCGCCTTTAAATTTTCAGCCGTAACAAGCGGCTTTTTTATAAAATATTCCGCACCTTTTTCGCCGAGCAAAACATAGCAGTGCTCGGGCGCGTTAAATGAGCCAAACGCGGCGCGAATCAAAATTTCGCCGTCTTTTTCGTATTTTTCTTCCAAATGCAAGAAAAAATCATCCTCTTTTATCGTTTGGTTGCTAAATTTAGCCGAGATCTTGCTCACATCGTAGCCGTTTTCAAATTTTAGCTCGCCCTGATCTGCTCTAGGCTTGCTTTGTTTTTCGCAGGTAAAGATAACGTCGTAAATATCTTTTT
>NZ_CALKTQ010000246.1 GCF_937997465.1 uncultured Campylobacter sp.
TATTCGTCCCAGATGGAGCCGCCGATTAAATTATTTTTTGCCATTTTATTTCCTTTTTAGAGGCGTTGTCTCGCGAGCGTCTTTGAATGAGTTTGCAAAAATATCGTTGCTGCAACCTACGTGGTTAGCTTTGCTCATTTTTGCTTCACACCATTCAAATCCATCTCGCGATACGGCCGCCTGCTTCCTTTTAAATTTAACTCAAATTTGGGCTTTCAAAGCTCAAATTTCAATTAAATTTAATCTTAAATTTGAACGCAAAACATTCAGGCGAAGTATTTTTCTTTTTTACTTCGCGCAAGCGCTCGTAACGAGACTTCGCTACGAGGAGACAAGGCGGAAACGACGGAGGCGAGGGAGCGGACCAATCGTCCGTGACCGAAAGCCGACCGAGTTTCCAACGATGTATAAACCAAAAAGACAAGCCAAAAAAACTAAATTTTCAGCCCGTTTTCGTACCAGTCTATCTTCCTGGTCAAATACATCACCAGCGCTATCACCGCAAATATCATCACGCTGCCCATCAAAAGTGCGTAGTCCTCAGACTGCAAGATACCGTAGAGCAAGCAGTAGCTAACCCCGTGCACGAGTGCGATAAAAACGCCCCATTTGCGCGCTCGAAAGATCGCCGAGCCGTAGAAAAGTATCGTCGCGCACACGGCTGCGGCCGCGACAAGATAGCTAGCTAAAAAGCTAATATGCTCGGAAAACGAGAGCACGAGCAGGTAAAACAGCACGTCGGCGGTTCCGATGAGCAGGTACTGGATCGGATGGATGCGGACGCGGCTGTAAATTTCGCACAGAAATATCGCCAAAAACGGCACCGCTAAAAACAAGATCGCGTAGGTCACGCAGCGCGCGATGAGCGAGTAGTTGTTTACGGGGCTGATGAAGCTAGCCTCGATGCCCTCAAACCCCATCTCGCGTCCGCCGTTCATGATCCAAGCCTGCGGGATGCTGGTGCTAAGGCCCGAGATCTCCCACTGCGCGTTAAAGCCGCTGCTCGTAACTTCGCGAGATTTCGGCAGCCACCCGCCGCTAAAAGACGGCGAGCTCCACGAGGATTTTACGTCAAATTTATTATCCTGCCCCACAGGGACGAAGCTCGCGCTCTGCCCGCCCTGCATAGATAGCGCGCCCGTTAGCTCAAAGCCGCCGTTTGCTAAATTTGCGGGTAGCTTGTAGTGGACGCTTTGGGTAAAGGGCGAGTATTTAGGCGGCGCAAAAGACTGCGTGAGATCTTGGCCGTTTGCTTTTAGCGCGGGAAACGCGGTAAAGGTTTTTTTGCTGCCCACGCCCAAAATCAGCGTCGCCTCGCTTAGCAAAACGTCGCTTTCCGCGATATTTAGCTGCTCGAAATTTAGCGGCGCAAATTTTGCTTTTAGCGCGACGTCGCCGTTAAAAACGGGCACGCTAAAGATACCGCGCTTTAGATACTGCGGTTTTAGCTGGGTCGATAGCTCGTATGACTGCGGCGCTATCATGATCTGCTCGGTAGTCTGCGATACCGTAGGTACGCCGTTTTCGTTATAGACGGCCGCTTGTTTTTTGTACGGCACCGAGATCAAAACGCCCTCGATCCTAAGCGGGCCGCCGACTGGCTGCATGATGGACTCCTCGGCGGTACGCTTGACGTAGGCGCGGTCAGAGATCATCGAGCTGATGAAACCTAGCGGGATAAGCAGCAGCAAAAGCAGGACGAAAATGATGACGGGCTTCGTCCAAAAGCCACCCTTGACGCTATCCATGATTTTGTTTTCCATTGGATTTCCTTTTGATTTTTTTTCACTGCGATTTTAGCTAGAAATCGTAATAAATCGGTAAGAAAGGTTGTAAATTTAGAGCAAATTTGACGGCAAATTTAACTGCGCCGCAAGCTGCGCTTTCTAAAATAGCTATAAATCCAAGCGCCAAGCAATAAAACCGCCGCGAGGCAATACATATAAAAGGCTGTGCCGTTTTCATACTCCACGTCCTGCGCGATAAAAACAGGCTGCGACATCTCGGGGTTTCGCGCCGCCTCGTCCGCGATCTGCGCCATCACCTCATCATCATGCACGTCTAGCGTGATCTTTCGCAGCTCGATGAAATTCGTCCGCTTATCCAGATGCCTGCCGCTGCGACCCGTGACGTAAACGCTATGCGAGTAGAAATTTAGATAGTAAAATCCCGCGTCGTCTTTCAAAAGCTTTTCCGAAATCTGCCGCACGGCGCCTTTAAACGGATTGTCACCCGCCCTTTTTAGCGCGCTTAGCTTACCGCCCTCCCCGCCAAATTTATAATAAACGTACCAAAGAGCGTCTTTTATCCGACCTTCGGCGCCGCTGCCGCGCGGACGATTTAAAATTTTATCCTTGCTTAGATAAAATATGCCGTTTTTGCTCGCAAACAGCATGTATTCCTGATGCCCGCTCTGA
>NZ_CALKTQ010000247.1 GCF_937997465.1 uncultured Campylobacter sp.
GCTTGTAGCGTCAAGGCAAAATAGCTTGCCCGCGTAGCACTCCTTGCCCAGCACCGAGCCGTCCGCTAAAAAGCAAATTTTATCAAAAATGCCGAAGTCGCCTTTTATCTCGTTTAAAATTTCGCCGCAAAAAGCGTTTGAAGTGGTTGTGCTTAAAATTTTGATCTCGTTTTGTTTGCAATGAAGCGCTAGCCGCGTGCCCTCATCACTAATCGCGGCGCACAAGATCGGCGTGTAGCTTTTTATTTCGGATTTGTACTCGGCCAGAGACGAAATCTCGCCGCCGCGCAAAGTAAAAATTTGACCAAACATCGCAAACACCGCCATATCTTTCGCAGCGCAAACGAAACTCGTAAATTCTTTGCTATTTTTAAAACTCAGCCATTGAGAGAGATCGCTAAATTCGCCGCTTGCCGGGTCAAATTTAAAGATAAAATGATCCAGATCCAAAAGCAAAATCTCGCCCACGCGCTCCGCCTGCCATGCAAGCGGCTTTGGCAAGAGGGTCTGCTGTTTTACGGCGCCGCTCGCGTCCAGCCTGATGAGAAAGTCATCCAGCGCGCCGCCCTCTTTGTAGCCGCCACATTTATAAACGAAAAGATCATCGCCAGCGCCAGCAAATGCTAGCGCCCCCGTGTATCCGCCACCGATATAGACGTGCAAACTCGCCTCGCCCGCTTTCGCGTCGCTATTTTGCAGGACGTAGCCTTTTTTCAGGCTCTCCCACTCCTTTTTTGCGCAGGCTTTTTGCGCCTCGTCTGTGCTAGTAAACTCCTTTTGCGTCTGCCTCGTTTTGCCGTTTTTGATGCTCTGGCTAGCTAAAATTTGACCCTCTACGCGCAAATTTAGGCGATCGCCGTTAGCTAAATTTACGAGATTTGCCATCAAATTTACTTTAAAAAGTTATCGTAAAACGAGCTGATAAAAAGCACCAAAATGATAAATGGTACGACGAATTTGATATACCAAAACCAGATATTTACGAGTTTTGCGTATTTTTCGCTACCCTGCATTATCTCGCGTTTAGCTTCGTCTTTTAGCACCCAGCCCACAAATATCGCGCATCCTAGCGAAGTCAGCACGAAAAATATCGTAGCACTGATGGCGTCGTATGCGTCAAAGATATTTTTACCGAAAATTTTAACATCCGCAAGCAGGTTAGTAGCCATCAAGGACGGTAAATTTCCAAATATAAATATCGTACCGAGCACCAGCAAAATCGCACTTTTGCGTTTTATTTTAAATTTTTCCTGAAGAGTCGTGATGATAACCTCATAGATCGGTAGCGAGGTCGTGAGCGCGGCGATCATCAGTAGCGCAAAAAACGCCACCGCAAAAAATCCGCCAAACGGCATGTGCGAAAAAACGATCGGCAAGCTCTTAAACACGAGGCTCGGGCCGCTATCTGGCGAGACGCCGTAGCTAAAGAGCGACGGGAATATCATAAAGCCCGCAAGCACGGCGATGAGCGTGTTTAGGATGCCCGTGATTATCGAGATTTTCACGAGCCCCTCGTCCTTTTTAACAAAGCTTGAAAGCGTGATCATCACGCCAAAACCAAGCGAAAGTGCGAAAAATACCTGCCCCAAAACCTCGACGAAAAGCTTGATGTTTATCTTTGAAAAATCGGGCGTGAGGTAAAATTTAATCCCCTGCGCCACGCCATCTAAGGTCAAGTTTTTTACGATCATTACGATCATCAGTACAAAAAGTAGCGGCATGAGGTACTTCGCCGAGCGTTCTATTCCGCCGACCGCGCCCTGCACCAAGATCGCGTAGTTTACGAGTACAAACACGAGCGTGGCAAAGCTGATAGCCAGCGGATCGCTCACGATATTTTGCTCATAAAACGTGCTAGTGGCCTCAAAACTCAGCACCTGTGAGAGATCAAGCATGCCAAATGCGATCTGCGCGATGTAGTTTAGCACCCAGCCGCCGATAACCATATAGTAGGCCATGATGCCAAATGCCCCAAGCAAGCCCATCCAGCCCACGATTTTCCATGCCGGATTTATATTTTTACCGCCGAATGCGTCCACGGCGTTGCATTTTAGGCGTCTGCCGATCGCATTTTCAGCCAAAATCATCGGTATACCGATCACGATCATCGCGATACAAAACACGAGTACATAGGCGCCGCCGCCGTTTTGCCCAACTAGATACGGGAAACGCCACGTCGCGCCAAAACCCACGGTAGCACCCGCGACAGCCAAAATATACGTTACCTTCGAACTCCAAGTTTTTCTATCCATCTGTATACCTTTGTGAAAAAGAGAGATTATATAAAAATTTTATTTAAAGTTTTTAGAAGCATCTTTGAAATTTAAAACAAATCTGGATTAAAATCGGTAAATATTATTAGAAAAAGGCTGCTTGGCATAAATTTAAAGGCGTAAATTTATGCAAATTTACGCCAAATTATTATTTTCTAACGACATGCAAAAACTGCATATGTTTACGGTATTGCTCGATTACGTCGTTTATCAGCGTGGCCTCGCTCCAGCCAAGCACGTCGTAGTCCTGACCGCCCTCTTTTAGATAAACCTCAGCCCTGTAGTAAAGATCGTCGCCGTCAAGCTCTCTGGTGTAGTCTGGGCTCTGGCTTTTGGTGAGATAGACGCCGTATCTAAAATCCATCTCGTCGCCAAGTCCGACATTTAAATTTACAAAATTTTCGCCATTTGTGACCTTTGCTTCAAGGCCGTTTTTGGCAAATTCCTCTTTTAGCTCGTTAAACGCTTTTAGTACAACCTCGTTTAAAAATTTCTTGCCATCTTTCTTGCCTGGCAGCGTGATGATCGCACTTAGGCGCTCTTGCCACGGCTTTGAAAGATCACTAATAGGCATGTTGTTAAAGTTATTTGTCTCTTTTTTGGTTAGATCCACACGTAACGCCTTAAATAGCCCGTAAATAGCGCCAAGTAGCACTATGGCAAATGGCAGTGCGGTCGTGATCGTAAGTGCTTGAAGTGAGCCAAGACCGCCTGCTAGCATCAAAAATGCCGCCACGACGCCCACTGTAACGCCCCAAAAGACCTTTTGCCAAACTGGTGTATCGTCCTTGCCGTTTGAGCAAAGCATGTTCATAACGATCGCCGCAGAGTCAGCGGAAGTCACGAAAAATATGACGATCATAAAGACCGCGATCGTGCTTAGCACGCCTGAGAAGCTAAATTTTTCTAAAAACATAAAAAGCGCTGAGGCTGAGTCAGAATTTACCGTGCTGGCAAGCTCGCTAAAGCCTCCTTGCACCAAAGCGATCGCCGAGTTGCCAAAAAAGCTCATCCAAGCAAATGTAAAGCCGGTTGGCACGAGAAGTACGCCGATCACAAATTCTCTTATTGTCCTACCC
>NZ_CALKTQ010000248.1 GCF_937997465.1 uncultured Campylobacter sp.
AGTTTTTCGCTCTTTATCTGCACAAATTCGCTCTTTAACGCCGATAAAATTTTATTTAAAAACGACGCATTACCAAGCATCTCGTTTTCAAATTCGTATAAATTTAGCGACAGCAAAACGCGGTCTTGCACCTCGTCAAAGCTCGGGATAAAGAGCGCAAAGCCGTTTTGCTCGTGCGCGCGCATCGAGCCCGCGATCTTTTCTTTTAGAAAATACACGGCGATTTTAACGGCGTTTTCGTAGTTTGCGGCGACTTTGAGATTTAGCTTTTCAAAAAACAGCGCCGTCTTTTGCAGTCCTTTAAATTTCGCCGTCTCATAGTCTCGCAAAAACGTCCTATACACCTGCCCCGCATACGTCCTAACATCGGCAAACACGGTATCCGAGTGCGTTTCGTCTTCCTTTTGCGCGTTTTCAAATTCCGATTTATAAATCATAAATTCGCGCTCCAACCGCTCGTAAATTTCATCCAGCGCAGCGCCGATTTCTTCTTGTAGCGCGCTTAAGCTGCGCTTATACGTCCTAAAAAATTTGGCAAATTTCACGTCGTTGTAGATGAGTTTTGAAAATACCTCGTCGCTGTCAAAATCCACCGCCTCGTACGAGCTAGCTTCAAAATACTCGCCCCTTAGCAGCGTTTTTCGCGGCACGTATTTATATTTTTTCACGCTTTTTAGACTAGCTAGGATTTCGTCTGCGACGAGCTTTGCGACGTGCTTTAGCTCGTTAAAGGCTAGCTCGATTTTTGGTTTAAAATTTTCTTGCACGGCTCTTAAATTTGACTCCAGTTCGGCATCAAATTTGGCGATTATCTCGCCCGCTTTTTCGTAAATTTTGGCGATGCGCTCGTGCTGATCTGCGTTTACGGCAACCAGTCTAGCGCACTTTTCGCGGACAAACTTTTCTTTTATCTCTTCGCCGCCAAAAAGCTCGCGGATAGCGCTTATCACCTCGCTAAAATTTGACTCTGCTAAAAGCGTCGCGTCGCCGTTTGCCTGCGCCGTTACGGCCTGCTTTGCAGAAACTGCGATAATGCGCCCAAAAAATCGCCCGTATGTCGTTTGCGCGTGAGTTTTGAGGCGCGCAAGCTCGTCCTTGCTTAGTTTATCTTTTTGATTTAGCAAGCAGATCGCCGTTTTGCCCCCGCCAGCTAAAAATTCCTCGATCTGCGCGGCTTCGCTAGCGCGCGCGGCGTTGTCGGCGAGGCTTAGCCAGATGACGCCCGCGACGTCTTTTAGCACCTCGTGCGTGACGGCAGTGTCGGCCTTTGAGAGCGAGTTTAGCCCCGGCGTATCGACGAAATTTACCAGCTTTAAAATCCCAGAAGGCGCGTAAACGCAAAGCCTGCTCACGTCGTCGCCAAACACGCGCTGATCGACGAATCGCCCTATCTCCTCGACGCCAAGATACAGCTCTCTGCCGTTTTCGTAAAGCACGCTAAGCCCCGGCGCGGCGCCGTATCTGATAAAGGTCGGCTTTGATGTCACGGGGGTTAGGCCCGAGGGCAAGATTTCGCTACCCAAAAGCGCGTTTAAAAACGTCGATTTACCGCTAGAAAACTGCCCGACTATAGCGACCGTAAGCGGGCTAGATAAAAATAGATCAATCTTATTTAGCTCGCGCTTTAGCTCCACGCTTGGGTGAAATTTGGGCTCGGTTAGCTCGTTTTGCAGCCGCCTAAATCGTCCGTGAAAATCGCACGAAAATATCTTAAAATACCGCGTTTTATACGCGTTTATAAACTCCTCAAACACTTTGCAGCTCCAAATTTATAGCATTTATCGCCTCGCCTTGCGAGTTTAGTCGCTCTAGCTCGCGCGAGTCCCGCCCGCTAGTTTTCGCTAGCTGGGCAAGCTCGATTTTTAGTGCCTCTTCGCTGATTGCGAGCGCCTTTTCTTGCTCTTTTAGCGCGGCTTCGATACGCTTTTTAAACTCGCTTTTTTCAAATTCGCTAAGCTCGAAAACGAAATTTTTGATCCGCTGGGCGCCCAAAAACTCCTCCGCGGCTACTTTGGCGGCCTCGGATACGCCTTGCGCACACGCATTTGCCGCGCTAGTCACCGCGTCCGCGACCTGGGCGCATTCTAAATTTATCCCTTTTGAGTTCAGATAGTCGTTTATGCTAAAGACCTCGACCGCCGCCGTTTTGCCCTCAAATTCGCCGAATTTTAACGCGATATTTTGCTCGCACGCGGCGATTTGCCGCACTATTTCGTTGCGGTTTTGACGCATCAGGACGATGATGCCGTCTTTGATCGTAGTTTGCGCGATGCGCGAGAGGCGTTGCGGATCGATCTTTTGTTTTTTAGAGGCCGCGTAGTTTACGTCATCCGCGACGCGCTGCTTTAGCGTTTGCGCAAGGGATTTTAGCCCAAGCTCGTAGCTAGCTGCAGTCTTGGCCGTATCTAGGCGCTCCAGCTCATCTTTTACCGCGCCCCTCACGTCCTCTAGTCGGCTAGCTAGCGCGGCTTTTTGCTCGTTTAGCTCGGCGAGCCTTTGCGACAAGCTCAAATTTGAGCCCGTTAGCTTTAAGATCTCGCTTTGCGTATCCGCTGAAAACTGCACGCAGACGCGCCCTAGCTCCTTTTTATATGCTTCGATGCCAAGGCGCGATTTTTGGCTATTAGGTCCAAAAAGCGTCTCGTAAAGATACTCCTTAAACTCCTCTACGCCGCTGTTTTGTCCGCCCTCAAAGTAGCTTTTAGCGCTCACGGCGAAAAACTCCGCCCCGACGCCGAGCCCCCGCGTGCGCTCCTCGACGCTCTTTTTGGCGTAGGCGGCGACCTCGTTTAGCTCGCCCTCTTTTAGCACGTCCGCGTGCGTGAGCAGCACGGCAAGCCTCACGGCATGGGAGTTTTGCAGGCTTGAGACGATGAAGTCCAGATCCTTTTGCGTGGCGCTTTGCGAGACGTTCATCAGGTGCACCATCAGATCGCACTCCCGCATAAATCGCCGCACCAGCTCCTCGCGCGCAGCCACCGCGTCGTCGATGCCGGGCGTGTCGATGATGCGCACGTTATCCTTTAAAAGCTCCAAATTTTCGTAAAGCTCGACGCTTTTTACAAATTTAGCGTATTTGGAGTCCGCCGAGGTATAGCGCTTGATCTCGTCGGTTTTAACAGTCTTACTAGCCGGCGGTTCGGAGCAAATCTCGCTCGCGTTAGGGCTCTCAAATTTAGCTTCCGATTCGCCCTCCGCGTTAAATTTGACGTTTAAATTTTTCGCCGTTTCGCTCTCAAATTTAACGCCCGCGCCGCCGTAAATTTCGGCTATATCGTTATCTTGATCTTGGACTATTCCAAGATCTTTTAGCTCCGCTTCGCTCCAAAAATTTACCTTTGCAAAAGGCTCGGGCGCATACTTTAGCACGGTTAAATTTACGGTTTCGGGAACGTTTGAAGCGCCTAGGATTTTTTTGCCCAGCAGCGCGTTTAGCAGGGTTGATTTGCCCGCGTTTATGACGCCGGTAACTGCGACGTTAAACTCGAGCTCGTGCGCTTTTTGGCGTGCTTTTGTCGCCGCGTTTGCGACGTGCGCGTGCGGGTTTAGCGACAAGATACGCTCGCAGATATCGTTTAGCGCGTCTATTTTTTGGTGAAAGACGTCCGATTTTTTAAAATTTGAGCCCTCTTGCTCGTTCCCTGCGGTCAAATCCGCGCCAAGGGCCTGCAAAAACTCCGAAAGCCTCTTAAAATGCGCGGCAGAGATTATGTTTTCGGTTTGCAGGATTTCTAAGGCGGCAATGAGCTTTGATTTTGAGATTTTAGCGGATTTTAGAGCGTTTATCGCGCCTAGCTGAGCGCACTGGAGGCTGTATATGTCGGCCTTTAACCCAAGCGCATGCAGGATATCCCTAAACTCCTTTAGCGCCATAAATCTATCGAAATTCTCCGCATCTGCGGCGAGTAAAACGGCGAGGTTTAGCTCGTCTGCGAGAATTTGCGTTTTGGGGTCTAAAAATAGCTTAAGAGCGCCCCAAATTTCGCTTAAAAATTTATCCGTATCCACCGCTTCGCCTTTGGTAAAATTTGCGCCCGCAAGGTCGCTTTCGGGGCGAAATTTAGCATAAATTAAATTTAAACAAGCTTGGGCGGCGGGTTATTTTCGCGATAAATTTAAAGCTATTCGCAGGAGAGATAAATTTGACGGCAAAATCGCGTCAAATTTACTCAAATTTACATAGCGGCTCGCGGCTGGATAATATTTTGTTCAAATTTTTGCTCTGTGTCTTCGCTCATGATGCGAAGCACTTTACTGCGTTTGATCTTCGCATCGTTTTTAAATATCGCGCGCACCTTGTCCATGCCCGCGTAAAAGTCGCGCATGAGCACGACGCAGATGTATTTGCCAAAAAACGTCGGCCTTATGACGCCGTTTTCTTCGTAGATCGCGTTCACTAGCTTTAGCAAGCTAAGCTCGACAAATAGGTCTTTGTTGATGTTTGCATCGTTTTGCTCGTTGTAGGCTTTGATATCGACTGCGCCGTCAAAAAGCCTTGTTAAAAATGTATATTTTAGTCTCTCTTTTTTGCTAA
>NZ_CALKTQ010000249.1 GCF_937997465.1 uncultured Campylobacter sp.
CGGCGACTCGCGCTTCGTGCCGTATCTCGCGCGAGCGGCGGCGGCCGTGGGCGTGGACGGCTTTTTTTACGAAACGCACCCTGATCCAGCCCACGCACTTTCGGATGGACCGAATATGCTAAATTTGCAGCAGCTAGAGCGCGTCGTAGCCCAGACGCTTGCAATTCAAAAAGCGCTCGGATTTTAAAATTTTAATATATTGGCAAAATTTGCTTTTTCTTGATGCCTATTGAAAGGCGGTTTGAAATTTTAACGCTCGCCGGACGAGGGTTAAAATTTTTATAATACACGCATGGTTCGCACCTAAAAATGTAAAAACATCTAAGCATAAATCGATAACTTATCGTGGCGCTTGATCATTGTCTGTTTTTGTCAAAGAATTCAAACTTTCAAGCTTATAAATTTTTAAGCCTTAAATTTAAAAATTTCATCCACCTCGATGCCTAAAATTTTTGAAATTTTATAAATATGCTCAAGGTTAAAATGCTTGTCGTAGCGGCAACTCTCGCAGTTTGAGTAAAACGCGACTGACTTTATATCCATACTTAGCGCCATATCCAGCTGGCTCATACCCTTGCTTTCGCGTAGTTTGCGGACGTTGGAGGAGATTTGCAGATAAAAATTTCGTATCTCGTCGCCGTCAAAAAAAGCTAAATTTTCACTCATTTTTTATCCTATGGGTAAAGTAAAAATTAAACTTTATTTGGATAAAATCCGCAAATCTATATCCTATAGGATAAGCAATTAGTAAATTTCTAGAGAAAGGAGAAGAAATGAGCGCCACTATAAATCAATATGAAAAGCTATTCGGCAAAATTGTTGAAGCTGTCGCAGGCCGAACTTGCGCTTGCTTTTGCTCATGCAGTTGTGGCATGTGCGTATGCTCGTGCCGCGGTCGCAGAAGTGAAAACGACAAAATTGCATGGGAAATATGCTAAAAATTTATCGGCGGACCAAAATCCGCCGATACTATTTCAAGGATTTTTATGATTTTTTCAAAATATGGCTTCGCCTTTCATGTAGGTAATGATGTAGCATTATATAACTCTTTAAGGATGAAGCCGATCTATTTAAGCGATAACAAATTTAAGAAAATAAAAGAGACCGTTGACAAAAACGTGAAATTATCACAAGATTTAAAATGCGAAATCGATGAATTGATAAAGTATAAAATTTTAGTCAAAGAGGGCGATGATGAAAAAATTTTAAATTTTGTAAAATCGGTTATTCCTCAGCCGCAAATAAACGTATGCTATTTTATTTTAAGCGAACAATGTAATCTGGCCTGTAAATATTGCTTTTTAGGCAACAATAATCAGGAAAAGAGAAAGCGCTTCAAAAAAGAAAATATGAGTAAGCAAACGGCAATGGATGGAATTTTATTTTTCATAAAACAGCTCGAAAGTGCAAATTTCGATGAAAATTCCAAGCCTACCATTTTATTTTACGGTGGCGAACCACTTTTAAATTTCGAAACACTTGTTTTTATAGTAAATAAAATTAACGAGCTTAAAAAGAGTTGTAAAGTTTTAGAAAAAGTTGAATTCGATTTGATTACAAACGGGCTCTTATTAAACAAACAAAGGCTTTTAAAGCTAAACGAACTTGGCGTAAATATCGGTATTTCGATAGACGGTTGTAATGACGAAACAAATAAAATGCGCGTGGATGTCGGCGGAAATTTTGTATTTGAAAAAATTATACAAAAACTTGATTTGGCAAAGTCGCTTGGGGTTCCAATTTCGCTTTCCATAACGCTTACGCAAGATAGTATCAAAAATAAAAACGATATGCTTGAGCTTGTCAAAAAATACAATATAAAAGGCTTTGGTTTTAATATTTTAATGTCGGATAAGAATATCTCGGATTTGCATTATCAAAAAACGAGTGAGTTTTTAATCGAAATGTTTAAAGAACTGCGCAAGCTTGGAATTTATGAAGATAGAATGATGAGAAAGGTAAAATCCTTTGCAAAATCAAGCGTTTATTTTTCAGATTGTGCAGCCACAAGCGGTGGACAGATTGTAATTGCGGCAAACGGAGATGTGGGAATTTGCCAAGGCTGTTTGTATGATAGAAAATATTTTGTAACGAATGTCTTGGATGAAAATTTTAATCCGACGACCAATGAAATTTGGCAAAGATTTCGCCATCTCTCGCCACCTGAAAAGGATGAATGTCAAGAATGTGAAGCTCTTGGCATTTGTGGTGGCGGCTGTCCGATAAGTGCGGCAAACGAAAAAGCAGGCAATACGATTGATTCTTTGGATAGGAGATTTTGTATTCACGCAAAAGAGAGTTTAAAATTTCTGATCTCAGACCTGCATAGGATCATAACAAAAGGCGAAAATAGCGAAATTTATGAAAAATGCGAAGTTGAGAAATTAACGAAATAGTGTTTTGCAAATAGTGAATATTTTATATATTTTAGCATTATGACGTCATTAATAACCTTTAAGAGCTTATAACAATTTAGGCATTTTATCTAAAATTTTGTTTTTGTCGCTATAATGCGGCTTCTTGACCTTTTCGT
>NZ_CALKTQ010000250.1 GCF_937997465.1 uncultured Campylobacter sp.
CGATGATTTTATTATGAATGAGTAGCGAGATATAAATCACCGCACCGCCTAGGCATAGTCTTAGTATATCCGCATCCTTATGCCAAAATACTAAATTTACGATGATGGCTGCTGGTATTAAAGCGTTATTCATGATGGCTAGAGTGCCGCTATCTACCTCGCATGCGCCTTTATTCCATAAAAAGTATCCTAGGCCGCTAGCTCCGATACCAAGCCAGAGCAGTACCGCGCCTTGGGTTAGATCAAGGTTGATCTTTTCAGGATTGCCAAACATGGCAAAGGCTACGCCCGTAACCGCGGCGGCTCCGACGAAAAAGTAGCCAAAAACCCCTCTTTGCTCGTTCAAATCACGCTTTTCTAACAAAAATTTATACGCGCTCTGTCCGACGCCAAAGCATAAATTCGCCCCCTGCACGAGCAAAAATCCGTGCCAAAAGCCGCTATTTACGTTGCCGTACTTGATGATGAGCGCGCCCAAAACCGCCGTGCCCACGCTAAAGAGATACAGCAGCCTAAGCCTGCCTGCGAGCACGTCATAAACCACGCTCACGTAAAACGGCGTAAATATCGTAAAGAGCGCAACCTCAGCGACGCTAAGGTATGCAAACGAGTTGTAGTAAAAGATATACATTGCGCCGATCTGCACCGCGCCGATCGCGGCTACTTTGGCGTATAGAGCGAGGTTTTGCGCGGCAAAATCCTTAATCATAAAGGGCAAAAATACGCCAAGCGCAAGAACGACGCGCGAAAACGCGGCAAAGTAACTATCCACTCGCCCCGCCAAAAACTCGCCGATGAGGCTAAAGCTAAACGCCCAAAGCACCGTAACAAAGATCAATTTTTTCACATATTCTCCATTTGAGTTAATTTTCGTCTGAAATAGTAGCAAAATAGGCTTAAATTTATATGCGGTCAAATTTAGCAAAAAAAGATTATGTAGGTCAATTTTAGAGCAGAAACCAAGAGCGCCGCTTTTATCACGGCGACTCGGTCGTTAAATTTAATATCTATACTCAAAACTCCCCAGTATCGTCCTACCCCTAGCAGCGTTGTTAAAGATAGTGATGTCGTCGTTAAATACGTCGCTGGAGTAAGATGAGTTATAAGTATAAAGCGCATCCATGTAGTTTTTGTCGAATACGTTTTGCACTTCAAATTTAAAGGTTAAATTTTTAATCGGCTCGAAAGTGAGATAAAAATCGAAAATAGTTGGGATTTTTGGCAGTTCTTGTGTATTGATAATCTTAAATCTCGGATCATTTTCGTCAAAAGCACCCCAGTTAAATTTAGGATTTATCCTTTTTGCCTTACCAGTAATTTTGGCTATAGAACCAAGAACTAACTTTTCATTAAAAAGCCTAGTTCCAACGTCTATCGTAGCGTAATATTTCGGCAGTTCGCTAAACTGCGTAGTTCCACTAGCAGGTCCGTTTGTCCAGTCTAGCGCGAAACTATCTGAGGGCTGATAGGAAGATTTTTGACGAGTGTATGAGGCTTTGGCGTAAAATACGTCCATATCGTATAAAAACTCGAGCTCAAAGCCTTTTAAGGTGGCTTTGTCATTTAATCTAGCCAAAAACATCGTAACGTCGCCGCTAGCATTTGTGTAGCCGATTATCCTATCGTAGATAAAATTTTTTATTTTAGTATTGTAGTAAGCGGCTTTAAGCCCAAAAACGTCGTCGTCCGAAAAAATACCGTGCTTGTGGCTATTAAAGCCGATCTGATAGGTTTTTGCGGTTTCTGGTTTTAGCCCGGTGTTTATATCTTCATAAACCGTGCCCGACGAGAAGAGCTCCTGCACGTTTAGCGGCCTAGTCGTCCTTTCGTAGCTGATAAACGGCGAAAACAACTCGTCAATCTTGGCTGAAGCCATGAGAGAATAGTTTAAATCGGTATCTTTTCTTTTAAAGTCTCCGGCCTCTTGTGGAGAGCAGTAAGGATTACCTGCTAAGCATTTGCCTTTTATACCGCTCGTTTTCCAATTTACGAGATTTAAATTTGCATCGAAGGTAAAAATGTCGTACTCAAGCGAATTATCTAAATAATAATTAAATATCTTTTGTTTACCGTCTGGTATAGGGTACGACGTCCTAAGTGTAGAGTACGCCTCGTCTCCAGTAACGCGTTTATATTCGTTATTTAGGGCATTTATGCCTAGTTTTGAGCTAAATTTAAGATTGTCAGTTATATTAAGCAAAAAGGTATTGCTAAGATCAAAAACCAGAGAACTATTTTTAAATTTCATCCCTTTTTCAAGATCCGCCCACGCCAGTCTTGCTTTTTTATCGTAAATTTGTCTGGTCTTATTATAAGATAAGAGCAAATTTATATCAATTAAGTCAGAATACGGATCAAAACGATAATCAAGCTGATAGTTGTCGCTGGTTATATCTCTTTTGGCTAAATAGTTACTATATCTTCTGTATGCCAAAATAGCTTTGTTTGTCTCGCTATCGTATTCCATCTTAAAAAGATAGCTTTTGGGACGCTGCTCCAGCGAATCGGTATCTAACGCCGTAGGCAAATCAGGCACGCCGTCTCCGTCGATGTCTTTATTATTGTCTTTTATTTTGTCGCCGCCGCCTATCTTGTAGTCTTGCGAGATTTTTTTACCGCTATATCCAAAAAGTACGCCTAGGCTTTGTCCGCCGTCAAATTCTTTTTTTGCCGCGACACTACCCATATAGCTTGGCCCCACGCCGTTTGAGCCATAGCTATATCTACCTAAAAAGCCAAAAATGTGGTCGTCAGTTATAACGTCGTTTACGCCTATGGTTCTAAAATTCGCACTTCCCATAAGTCCGTTTTGAGCACCGCTAAAACTTCCTCTCTCGATATCTATACCTACTAGGAAATTTTGATCTATGAGTGCTCCAAAGGCTGAAGTGCCAATGTTGCCGGTAAAGTTATGAACCCCGCCCGTATCGCTCGACGTACCGTAATAAGTCTGCGTAACTCCGTCTATCATCGTATTTACGCGCCCAAGACCTGTAAGTCCGCGAATATTTACGGACACGCTACCCTGAGATTGGTCTATTTGCGTGTAGCTACCCGGCAGACTTCTAACTATGGAGTCTATACTTTGATTTTCGCTTCTAATATCCTCTCGCGAACTAACGGCTCCAGGCGTTGAAAACGCTTTTTCGCTATTTTTGACCTCAGTAGCCGAGACTTCCAAGGTACTAAAATCGACGTCTTTTGCGTCAGCGCTCGCTAAATAAATAGCCGATATGCAAACTATGCTAAATTTAAAACCATTCACGATACTTCCTTTTAGATTATTTTGTTATTATATGTACGGATATCAGACAACTTAAATTTAAAAACGATAATAATTTCTATAATTATATAATAAAGTATATCAAAATCATTATCTTATATTTTAATAATTGTATCACCGTATATATAAATTTTTACTTATATAGTCATCTTTTAATATAAGAGAATTTCCTTTCAATAAATCTAGATTTATATTTTCTGTATTTAATAAACACCAATTAGTAAAACTTAAAAACAAATATTCTT
>NZ_CALKTQ010000251.1 GCF_937997465.1 uncultured Campylobacter sp.
CGATTGCAAAGTAGCCTTGATCTCGGTCGGGTGGTGCGCGTAGTCGTCAATGAGCACGAATTTGCGGCTCGCGGTTAGGATATCGAAGCGCTTTTTGATGCCTTTAAAATTTAGCAAATTTTGCCTAATTTGCGCCAGAGAGGTTTCATTTAGCGCGGCTAAGATCGCAAGCGACGCGTCCACGGCGATGTGCTCGCCCATGCCAAGCACTTCAAATTTGCCTAAATTTTTTAGATTAAACGCAGTATAAGGCACGAAATCGCGCACGATCATACTAAGCTCGGTGATATCGACGCTTGGATAAAGGCGCACGGCATCAAGCTTTAGCGTACCCAAAAACTCGTCCTCGGCATTTATCACGCGCACCTTGGCTCGCTCCAAAAAGCCTCGATACGCCGCGTGAAATTTCTCCAAATCATAGCCGTAATGCTCCATATGCTCGGGCTCAGCGTTAGTCACGACGGCTAGATACGGGTTTGAGTTGAGAAAGCTACTATCGCTCTCGTCGGCTTCGAAAATGACGTTGTCGCAGGGCTCGTATTTCATATTTGAGCCAAACTGCTTACTGATCGCGCCGATGATGACCGAGCCCTCCACGAGGCTAGAGAGCATCGCCGAGGTCGTACTTTTGCCGTGCGCGCCCGCTACCGAAAACACGCGCTTGCCCTCTAGTACCATCGGCAGCGCCTCTTTGCGCGATAGGCAGTGCAGCCCTTTGCTTCGCGCTTCGACGAGTTCGACATTATCGGGTTTTATCGCGGCCGAATAAATGACAAAGTCCTGATCCTTGATCGCGGCCTTGCTGTGCGGCGTGATGACGTCGATGCCCTGTGCGGCCAGCTCGCGCGTGGTCGGGCTTTCCTTGATGTCGCTACCGCTGATGATGAATCCCTTTTCGTGCAAAAACCGCGCGATCGCCGAGATGCCTATGCCGCCGATACCGATGAAATGGACCTTTTTGCGCTCGAAGTTTTGCTCCTTTGCGCGCTCTCTTTCGTCGGCGTGGGGCGCTTGTGCGTTTAAATTTGACTGCGCTAAATTTTCGCGACCCGAATTTGAGCCCGCTTCTACCGTACGGTGAAGCCCGCTTGCTTGGTTAAAATTTCCTTGTTTTAAATTTTCCACTCGTTTTCCTTGTAAATTCTTAAAGTATTTATATTTACGTCGCCCATGAAGCAATCAACGTCGTAGCCATTTGCTCTATTGTGGCGTTCGTTATTTTTCGTATTTACTCGCCCGCTTGTTATTTATCCGGCCGTCTTGCGCAAATAAACCCCTTTCGCATATTAGCCGCTAAATTCATTTTGCACTATTTTGCGAAATTTCAAGACTCTTTGCGTCGTTCGCCGCGATACCGCTCTGCGCTATTAGGCGCCGCCGACCATGCTCAAAGTTCGCACGATTTTTACTTAAATTTATTAGCCCGATTTTAGCGAAAATGAAATTTTGAGATGCTGAAAAGATGAAATTTATGCGGATTTTAGCAGGCTTTACATAAGGCCGCAAGCGTAAAGAGGCGCACGTAAAGTAGGCTAGAGAATCGTCGGTAAAATTAGGAGATTTTACGCATCCGCCAACTAGCGCTTAGTACGCTTCCCGGTCGTCAAATTTAGCAGTGAAAAGAGCTGTTTACTACGAGCGTTTTAGCGCGTTAGCTCAAAGCTAAGGTCGATCAAATCCTCCACCTGCTCGGGTGCGATTTTAGAGCTTAAATTTACGCTGATCCAGTGCTTTTTATTCATATGATAGGCAGGCAAAATTTGTTCCCCGTCGCGCAAAATCGCCGCCAAATCAGGCTTGCATTTTAGATTTAGTATCTCTAGCTCCTCTGCGCTTTTAAGCCCCAGCTTGCCGCCGTCCACGCGCATAAAAACGGCGAACCATTTTTGATTTTTTGCGTGGCGAAATACGGCAAATTCCGGGTGTTTGTCAAACACCCGCTCGCCCTGCGCGCCGAATTTATCCTCGATGTAGCTAAAAACTCGCTTTTGCGCGAGCATCACTTGCCTCCTTTGCAAAAGCAGGCGTCCAGATGATCGTCCACTACGCCCGCGCTTTGCAAAAACGCATATACGCTCGTGGGGCCTAGAAATTTAAACCCGCGCTTTTTCATCTCTTTTGCGATGAACTCCGCAAGCGGCGTGGTAGCGGGGACTTGTTTTAGGTTTTCATAGTGATTTATGATAGGCTTGCCGTCAAATTTGTGATCAAATTTAGGTAGCAAATAGCCCCAAAGATAGTCGTAAAAGCTGCCAAACTCGCTTACGACGGCGAGGAATGCGCGTGCGTTTGCGGCAAGCGAGTTTAGCTTTAGGGGGTTTCTGATGAGCGCTGGATTTTGCATCCTCGCCGTAGAGCGAAATTTTATGCGCGTCAAATCCATCAAACGCCGTTCGCATCGCCTCGCGTTTAAGCAGCACCGCATGCCACGAGATGCCAGCCTGAAAGCCCTCCAGCACGATGAGCTCGAAAAATTTCGCATCGTCCTTTACTAGCTTGCCCCACTCCTCGTCGTGATATACGCGCTCCAGATCGCTTTTCTCCGCCCAGTCGCAGCGGATTTTGGATTTTTGAGTATTTTGCAAATTTAGCTCCTGGCTTTGATAAAATTTGAGAGATTGTAGCGAAATTTAGGTTAAGTAAGAGGATAGTAGGTTAAATTTTAGCGAGCTAAATTTTATTTTGAAATTTGGTAAATTTTATGCTTTAAATTTAAAAAGATCGCAGACCAAATTTGACCTGCGATACGAAATAAGATTTGCAAGTATTTCGAGGCGATTTTTGGGGTTGCGCGGCTAAAATTTTGCGCAGGCTAGACTTCTGCTTGCAGTTGCGAGCAGCGCGAAGCAAAAATTAGTCTGCCAAGCAAAATTTTAGCAAGCTCCGCCGACCGAAATTTTATAGCTCATTCAAAGACACTCAAAAGACGCCGCAAATTAGCCTATATTCTCACCCGCTATCATACCAAATGTTAAGCAGTCAGCAATCGCCACGCTACCTAAGCGGCTAGCTCCGTGCACGCCGCCGGTGATCTCGCCTGCTGCAAATAGTCTTGGAATAGGCATCTCGGTTTGTAGCGAGATAACCTGGGCTTTGGTATTGATGTCGATGCCGCCCATGGTGTGGTGGAGTTTTGGCGTACCGCGCATAGCGTAGAATGGCGGTTTAGAGATATCTACGCCGTTTGTAGTGGTTTTATCCATAGGTTTGCCAAAATCTTCGTCTTTACCCGATTTAACGAAGCTATTATATCTCTCGACGGTCTTTTTTAGCTCTGCAGCAGGGATTTTATAAAATGCCGCTAGTTCGTCTAGGGTTTCAAATTTCTTTAGTACGCCAGATTCTAGCGGTTTAGTGTAGTGCTCAGGTATGACCATATTTTTTACACCCTCTGCGTCGCAGAAGTTGATCGGATAGATATCGGCTTTTGCGTCGATTACTTTAAACATAGCTTGAGAGCGGGTGCGGCGGTCTGCTAGCTCGTTCATATAGCGTTTGCCGGTTCTTGGATCGACTGAAATTCCGTAGC
>NZ_CALKTQ010000252.1 GCF_937997465.1 uncultured Campylobacter sp.
GGGTACAAGAAAAATAGTATGGGGGTTTGGCTTATTTTTTAGTAAAAATTTTAAAGTATCATCAATAGGCTGACACGTCATGAGTAACCCTGCGCCGCCTCCAACCATATAGTCATCTACCTTTTTATGCTTATCTACGCTAAAATTACGAGGATTTAAAAAATCAACCGAAATAAGCTTCTCTTTTTTGGCGCGACCTAAAATACTATCTTCAAAATAAGGCCGTACAAGGCTTTCAAAAAGCGTAACAAAGGTAAATTTCATTAGGAATTTTCCAAAATCAAGATAGCGTTTTTGGTGTAAATTTTTTTATTTTCTACATCTACTTTTTCTATATAAACGTCGATATACGGAATGTAAAAACTTTTTTCCAACCCTTTGGAAATCAAATTTTCATCTGTTTTTACCAAAAAAAGATGATTCGCCCCAACCTCGTCTATATCCTCTACTTCACCCAGCCTTTGATTATTTTCGTAAATTTCGCAACCGATGACATCAAAATAGAAAAATTCACCCTTTTTTAGTTTGCAGTTTTTTCTAGTTTCTTCTTTTGTAGTGTAGATTGTTTTATTTGTGAGAGTTTTTGCGCTGTCTATATCTTCAAAACCGTAAAAAGAGATCGTATCGTTTGCGTGATTGTAGCTTTTTACGACAAGTTCTTTACCGTCTTTATCGCAAAATATAGCATTTTTTTTAAACTGGTTAGGAAAGTTGCCCTTATTATGAAGCTTGACAAATCCCTTTAATCCTACTGTTTTGCCAAGCAATGCGACTTCTACAAGCTCACTCAAGAGGCTTTACCGTAACGCGGTATGATGTCGCATCTTTGGCTTTATAGCCCACGATTACAGTCTTTATCGCGTTTATCATCCTGCCGTCTTTGCCGATAAGCTTGCCTGTATCGACTTTATCGGCGTAAATTATCAGCTCGACAAAATTTTCGCCAAGCTCGACTCGCTCGAGTTTCACTTTATCTGGAAAATCAGCGATGAGCTTAGCATATTCAAGTAAAAAATTTTCTACCATTTTTAATTATTTGCTAGTTATTTTTGCAACCCTATCGCTAAGTTTCGCACCGACGCCTTTCCAATAAGCCAAGCGCTCAGCGTCAAATTTTACCACCTCGGGCTCAACCATCGGGTTGTAGTAACCGATCGACTCTATCCAGCCTCCGTCTCTTCTTTTTCTGCTATCCGTTACGACTATACGATAAAAAGGTTTTTTCTTGCGTCCCATTCTCGTTAGTCTTACTACTGTTGCCATTATATTTCTCCTTCTGTTTTTTAAATAGGCTTAAATTTAGCCACGCTTCGTAGCCAAATTTAAGCCCTTTAATTAGCACGAGTATTTTTAGCTTGGTTTAGTAAATTACCAAGCCCTTTTAAGCCTTCTTTGCCGGAAAATCTCTTTGCTATTTTTGATGCGTTTTCAAACTGTTTCAAAAAGCGATTTACCTCTACTTGAGATAGCCCAGATCCAGCAGCCAAACGTCTTTTTCGGCTGTTGTTTAGTAGGTCCGGATTCTCGCGCTCTTTTTGCGTCATCGAATTTATCATAGCTTTGATATGCAAAATTTCCTTCGAGTTATCAAGGTCGATATCTTTTATCTGATTTGCCACGCTCGAGAGACCCGGTATCATCCCGATAAGGCTTTTCATATTTCCAAGCTTTTTGACGCTTTCCATTTGCGATAAAAAGTCGTTAAAGTTAAACTGTCCTTTTTTGATCTTTTTATTTATTCTTTTTGCTTCTTGCTCATCTATCACGGCGCTAGTTTTCTCAACCAACGTCGCCAAGTCACCCTCACCCATTATGCGGCTCACGATTCGCTCAGGAATAAAGCTCTCCATATCGCCAACTTTTTCGCCGATACCTACGAATCTAAGCGGTATATTTAGCTGTTTTGCTATGCCGATAGCTACGCCGCCTTTGCTATCCGAGTCAAATTTACTTAGCACCACGCCGCTTATTTTTAGCGCGTCGTTAAACGTGCTTGCGGTTTTTACGCCGTCTTGTCCACTCATAGCGTCGACTACGTAAAAAATTTCATGCGGCTCGAGCGTAGACTTGATATCTTTTATCTGCTTCATCAAAGCTTCATCTATAGCTAGGCGTCCTGCAGTATCCACTAAAAGTACGTCGTAAAGCCCGCTTTTTGCTTTAGCTAGCGCCTGCTTAGCTACATTTAGCGGATCGGTTTCATTATCTATGCTAAAAAGCTCTATCTCGTTTGCTTCGCAAAGCTGACGAAGCTGCTCTACGGCTGCCAAGCGTTGCAAATCGCACGCCGCGACCAAAACTTTTTTCTTTCTAAGCTTTAGATAATTAGCTAGCTTTATCGTTGTAGTGGTTTTTCCGCTACCTTGCAAGCCAGCCATTAGCACGATCGTAGGAGCCACGGACGCAAAGACAAAGCCTTGATTGCCCGGCGCGGTTAAAACCTTCGTCAAATTTGACTTTATAGCGTCTAAAAATTGCTTTTGACCTATTCCGCCTTGCTTTAGATCAGCCTCGATGAGAGATAGCAACTCTTTGGTAACTTTGTGATGAACATCGGCTTTTAGCAGTGCTTTTTTAAGCACGTCAAGCGCGTTATTTAGCGCTTTTTCATCGTCTACGAAACGAATTTTACTAACGGCTAAACGAAACGACTCGCTGATTTGTTCAAACACATTCTACCTTTTATTTACATTGTATAGCTAAAGCGCGTATTTTATTAAATTTAAGCTTTATCGCTCTTTAAATCTCAAAATTTCTTGAAATTTCAAAACCGAGCTTGTTAAAATCGCTGCTCAAATTTGACCTTAATTTATAACCTAAAAGCTCGATTTTATAAGCGTGCAGATACATTCTTGCGGATTTATTTTTAGCGTATTTTTCATCGCCGACGATCCCGTATCCAGCGTGATTTAGGTGCACTCTGATTTGGTGCGTTCTACCGGTTTTTATCTCGACTTTTACGAGACTTTTTTTGCCAGCGACCATCACTGGAGTTACGTGCGAAAAGGCCTCTTTACCGTTTGGCGATATTTTAGAAAACGCGCCGCCCCTGTTTTTTAGCGTGATTATAGGTTCGTTTACGCTAAATTCCTCACTCACGATGCCTTTTACTGCCGCGACGTACTCTTTTTTTACGCGGCAGTTTTTAAACTCCTCGATCGCTTTTTTTTGAAATTCCTCGTTTTTCACAAGCAAAAGCACTCCGCTAGTTTCCTTATCAAGCCTATGAAGCAACGGAAATTTATAAGTTTCGCTCACTTTTTCCGACGTTAAAAATGCCGGCTTATCAACCGCAATCAGGTTTTCGTCTTCAAAAATCACGCTTGGGCGCGGCAGTTTTTGTACGTTAAATTTAGTCGCCGCGCTCATCATAGCGCGCGCCACGGCGATCCTCTGTCCTTTGGCGCTAACTAAGCCTGCGTCAATCAGCTCCTTTGCCTCGCTGTTTGAGATGCCCTCCTGGATCGCCAGTAATTTATAGGCTTTTTCTTCTTTCATAAATTTTCCTCAATATCTTTTAAAATCTCGCTTGCATCGCCTTTGGCGACGATTTTTGCTTTTGGTAAATCTTGCCGTAAAAGTACATTTATCTTGCCCGCTTTTGCAAATTTTATGCCGTCAACCGCGCTATACAAGGCTTTTTGATTAAATATAAACTCCCCGCTTATCACCGCGTTTTCAAACTGCGCCGCCTCGATCGGATTGTGTCCGCCGACGTTTGGCACGAAGCTACCGCCGAGCACTACGACGTCGCTAAATTTATAAATATTTACCAGCTCGCCCATCGCATCGACCAGCACGCACTGCGCGTCAAAGTTTTTAGTTTCGCTAAATTTAGAAAAACTAAGTCCATTTTTAGCAGCAAATTTAGCCAAAATCTCGCCTACTTCGCCAAATCTTTCCGGATGGCGCGGCACTAAAATCAGCTTATCGTTTGCACTCAAATTTAACCCGCGCAAAATCAGCTCCTCTTCCCCTGCATGAGTGCTAGCCAGCACGATCACGCGCTCTTTTGGCTTAGCATAAATTTTACTCGGATTTAGCAAAAAGGCTGATTTTACATTGCCATTAACGACGATATTTTTAGCGCCGAGCCGCTCTAGACGCTGTTTATCCAGATCGCTTTGAGCGTAAATTTTATCTATAAAT
>NZ_CALKTQ010000253.1 GCF_937997465.1 uncultured Campylobacter sp.
CGTTTATTAGCGCCTCAAACTCGTGCTGATACGATAAAATCGCGCCCGTAACGCCAATGATAAGCAGCGGGATAGAAAAAACGATCGATAAAATAAGATGGACGTTAAACAAAATTTTATTGCGCTTAAGAAGCGAGCTCATTGCAGATCCTTGTAAATTTTGATTGAGAGTCGCAATTATATTGCGCGATTTTAAATATTTTCAAAAGCGAGGAATTGTTGTTTAAATTTAAGCGGCATATTTTAGGAAGCGCGGTGCGGCACAAAAACGGCGAGATCGCAGAGCGCCCAGGTACCTCACGTAATATCACAAACCGCGCGTCGCAGAATCTCAAAGCCAAAATTTAATCCGCCTTTCGCTCGGCAAGATCACGCCGGTGAGGTAAAATTTTCTAAGCGCACCTGATCTGCGTAAGACTAGTCCGTATTTATTTTAAATGAAACATTGGTTTTGACTTAAGAAGTCCGAAATTACAATATCGAAATAGTAGTTTTTGACCCATTTTTTGATATAATCGGCATCTAAATTTTAACGAAAAGCGGCCACCTTGAACGAACAAAGACGCCGCTTTAGTATAAATTTAAAAGAGAAAATCGGGGACTTATAAAGGAGTTTAGATGATAGATCCTAACGCAAAGAGAAAACGACAATTTACGATATGCTTTGCTATTTTAATGGTTATTCTGCCACTTGCTTTTTTGTGCATGAAATATATCGATAAAGAGCCCGACGATTTAAAGCAGAACTCGCCTATCGATCAGCCAGCGATGCAGAAACAAGAGACGAGCAAAGAAAATTTTCAAATTCCGCAAAACAGCGGTAAATTTATCGGCAAGAACGACGCAACGATTGAAAAAGATATCGCAAGCAACTCCGTTCAAATTCCGTCTATCGATAAAGCATCCGAAAATTCAGAACAAAGCCTGGCTATCGATCAGCACGCGATACCGAAAAAAGAGGCAAGTAAAGAAAAGGTTGAAATTCCACAAAATAGCGGTAAATTTAGTAGCAAGAAAAGCAATAAATTTACGGGCAAAAAAGACGTAACGATATATAAAAAAGATATCATAAATAACTCCGTTCAAATTCCGTTTGAAGTGCGCGATATGATGGTATCTCAGGGCAAAAAGAGGCTATATACTCTCGGGCACGATAGAGACGGTATAAGCGTGATAGATATATCAAATTTAGACCACATAGAGTTGCTCGGGCTTTTTTATTTCCCGGAAGCTAGATATAACGTAGAAAATATCCAAGCGGCCGAGTCAAACGACGGAGAAAGCCTATATGTGGCAAGCCCAAATTTAGGGATTTTACGCCTTGACGTTAGAGACCCTAAAAATATAAAGATCGCGACCAAATTTCAAGCCAAAGGTTTCTCCAAAATAAAACTAAGCGAAAATAACCAACTAGCCTACGTAAAAGCCAAAAACAGTATGGTTATTTTAGATATTTCGTCAGATAATATAAAAATGTTAGGCGAGTTTATAGGTATGGAGACCTTTAATCCGATAGAAAAAGGCGATATCGCCATATATTCGGATAAATACGTTTTTATGTCCGACTTCGCGGGTCTTCATGTACTTGACGTGAGCGATCCGAAAAACATAAAAGAGGTTTATAAACGAGATAATTTCGGAGTCATTATAAATTTACAAATTTCTGCCGATAAAAAATATCTATACGCAAACGAACTTCATACTTTTAATGTTTACAGCATCAAAAACATAGACGATATCGAGCATCTGAATAACTATACCGTTAGTAATAGAATTTATACTTTTGATATCAGCGGGGATGACGAAATAATATATTTGTCTAGAAGCAAAGACGGCTCGGACGATACGGCTTTACCGAGCATAGACGTCTTAGATATTTCCGGCGGATTCGAGCCTACCCGTCTAAAAAGCTATTATATGCCGGAGGCTGATGATGTAAATTCGGCGCTACCTTTAGACGAACGCCGCATGATTATATCTTTGGTGTCCGATTTTAAAGGTTTTATAAGCGTTATAAAAAATAACGATGATACAAATACTTTAACAGAAGAACCCATAAAAAATGAGATAGGAAGCAAAGAGCTAGAGGATTCAAGTAAAAATATAGACAAATCAAAGCCTGTTTGGGATCTGCCTTTTTCTCAAAACGGCTTTTCATCTATCAATATGGCCGTATCTACCGACGACGGATATATATTAGCCGGAGAATACGAAAGCGGTAGAAGTCCCGATCTTTTTATGAAGGTTGATAAGAGCGGGCGCGAAATTTGGAGAAAAATAATCGATAAAAGCTTTATCGGAAGAGGAAATTTAATAGCAGCCCAGATGCAAAGCTACTACGTATTAGGAAACGAAGAGGCGGCTTACATCGTAGATAAGGCGACATATAAAATCTCAAATACGCTTCCTCGCGCCCTAAAACAGATAGCTCCGACGGATAATGATGAATTTGTGGCGTGCGATTATGGAAATAATATATTTAGAATGGATAAAAACGCAAAAATAATCTGGGAGAAACCGATCGACGTTTCGCATCTGCCAGATACTTTTTATAACAGTTACACATATGATAAAACATCCCCGGATAAGCAACCGGAAGTAAAGAAAATTAAAGAACCGAAAGACGGTCTTATAAAGATATTAAAAACGAGTGACGGAGGTTTTATTCTGGTCGTAGAAGAGCTAGGAATTCTTAAATTTAACCCGGACGGAAACCTTATATTTGAAACCAAAATAGATATGCGCGGGTATTTTTTAAAAGATATGATCGAGTGCGACGACGGCTCTATTTTGATGCTATTTGAAACAAGCAATACCGCCGATATTATAAAGCTAAATGGCCGCGGCGAGCTTATAAAAAAATCGACCGTTTATGAAAGTAAAGATTCATTTTATCTAGCCTCTATCGCTAAATACAAGGAAGGCAAATATTTAATAGGGCTTAAGTTATCAAAAGATGATCGCCTGCTGCTTCTTGAAATAAACGGTGAAAATAATGTAACGGATCAAAAATATATAGACAATCTCGGAAAATATGTAACCTTTCATAATCTATTAAATATACCGGACAGGGGCGTGTTGGTCGCGGGACGTAGAACATATACAAAAATAAGACCGCCTGAATATATAGGAGGCAAGCTAGTAAAACTCTCCGACTACCATATAGAAGAAGCCTATATGTTTATAGTAAATTTTCACCAAAAGCTAAGCGAGCAAAATTTTAGCGCCGAAGATAGAGAGTAAAGCACTAAATTAGCGTCTAAATTTAATGAAAGAGCTTTGACGAAATTAGCTACGCCGCGGGATTTATAAGATGGAACATAAAAATAATCAGCATACGCGGCAAAAATAGTAGCTTTAAATTTAAAGCGGGATATTTGTATGCACGAAAAGATATAGATTTTTTGCAAAATTTTATATCGGAAAAGCTCGCTGAAATTTCAAAAGCTAAAGCAAGCAAGATGCCTGGGCTTAATTTAACGCTAAAAATATCTAAATTTTTCCCTAAATCCATAGCCGTGAAAGGTTACGATAAAAAGCGACAAAGCCGTGAAAATTTATGGCAAGTTGCGGCGAAGAGACGTAATGATCGCGCGAGTAGCAGCCGTAAAATGTACGCGTAGCGAAGCGGCGCAATGATTGCGCGTACAAGTGCGCATAAGCCTAAAAGACGAGCCGGGCGTTTAAATTTAGCTCACGATTTTAAAATCCTAAATTCCAAACCGCTCCGTCAAAATCGTCAAAATTTAGCCTATTTTTTACCTAAAATTTCGTAAAATTAC
>NZ_CALKTQ010000254.1 GCF_937997465.1 uncultured Campylobacter sp.
AGGGCAAGAGCGAGGGCGAGATAATGCGCTTTTGCCAAGCATTTATGAGCGAGCTTTACCGCCACATCGGCAACACCGTGGACGTGCCCGCAGGCGACATCGGCGTGGGCGCGCGCGAGATCGGCTATATGTTTGGACAGTATAAAAAGCTCACGGGTAGATTTGACGGCATACTAACGGGCAAGGGGCTAAACTGGGGCGGCAGCTTAGCGCGCACGGAGGCCACCGGATACGGGCTGGTCTATTTCACGCAAAATATGCTAAAAAAAGCAGGCCTAACGCTAGAAGGTAAAAAGTGCAGCATAAGCGGTAGCGGAAATGTCGCCATATACACGGTAGAAAAGCTCTATCAAGTAGGTGCGCTGCCTATCACGGTTTCGGACTCAAACGGATACGTTTACGACGCAGAGGGTATCGATCTAGCGCTGCTAAAAGAGATAAAAGAAGCAAGACGCGCGCGCCTTAGCGAATACGTCAAATTTAGACCGAACGCAAAATACGTAAGCGTAAGCGAGTACAAAGAGGGCAGAAACGGCGTATGGGACGTGCCGTGCGACGGGGCGTTTCCGTGCGCGACGCAAAACGAACTGCACCTAGCCGACATAAAGACGCTCTACGCAAACGGTTGTCGCTTTGTGGCCGAGGGAGCAAATATGCCAAGTACGCTTGATGCGATAAATTTCATGCTCGCGCAAAAAGATTTCTGCTTCGCTCCGGCAAAGGCGGCAAACGCGGGCGGCGTGGGCACAAGCGGCCTAGAGATGATGCAAAATGCCGGCATGAGTTCGTGGAGCTTTGAGGAGGTTGACCGCAGACTGCACGGCATAATGAACCACATTTTTGAGCTTAGCTACGAGACGAGCAAGGAGTTTGGCGACGAGGGAAATCTGGTGCTTGGCTCAAATATCGCGGGCTTTAGAAAAGTAGCCGATGCGATGATAGATCAGGGGTATGTGTAAATTTGGCTTTGGGGCTCGTTTTTGCTACGCTTTTGCAAACGAGCCTTTTTGGAGGGATTTTGCTTCGCTTTAGCAAGACCGCTTTAACGAAGCAAATTTTAACCGCCCCAGCGTGCAAAATGCGGGCAATAAAGCCAAAAACCGCCTAAATTTGCTAGCTTTAAATTTAACGCCGAATTTACCGGCGGTGCAAACCCGAAGCCGTCAAATTTATAGAGCCGCGCCGATCGAAACGAGCCAAGGCGCGGCCAAATTTTATAAGCCTCAAATTTAAGCTAAATTTGAGAGCAAATTTTACCAAACGACGAGGCGAGCCAAAGCCGTCAAATTTACAAGGCGGACACCCAAGGCGCATAAATTTACCCGCCCCGCTGCCGTGCGTTCTCGCTTGCGCCTTTTTGATTTCGCATAGCACAAATTTACGCCGCTGCTTGCTAGTATCTAGCGCTCACAGCGGATGCGTCAGGCAGCACTTTCTAGTTACTTGCTCGATGTACTCTACGCTCAAATTTAACCCGTAAAGCTTGCTTAGGTGTTTGCTCTCGATGATCTCGTCCACGCTGCCGAAAGCCACCTCGCCCCCGCCTTTAACTAACGCCACGTAGCCGCCCAAAAGCACGGCAAAATCGGGATTGTGAGTCGTTAGTACGATGGTGTAGCCTTGCTCTTTTAGCTGCTTAACGGTGCGCAGGAATTTATACTGATTGCCGAAGTCCAGCGCCGAGGTCGGCTCGTCAAACACGATGATCTCGGGCTTTGCAGCCATCGCGCGCGCGATCGAACACATCTGCTTTTGTCCGCCGCTCATCTGAGTGATAAATTTATCCTCAAGGTGCGTGATTTCAAGCTTTGCGGTAAATTCCTTCGCGATCGCCGTGTCCTCCTCGCTAGGCCGCGCAAAAATGCCCAGATGCGCCGCTCGCCCCATCGTGATAAACTCAAGGCCCGTGTAGTCGTACTCGCAGATCTCGCTCTGGGCGACGTAGGCCATGATTTTGGCGCGCTCTTTGTTGCTAAGCTGGGCGCTATTTTTACCGCTGAGCCAAACTTCGCCCGAGTGCGGCGCCTGCGTGCCGCTGATTAGGCTTAGCATGGTCGATTTGCCCGCGCCGTTTCGCCCCAGTATCGTTAGGATTTCGCCTTTGCCGACGCGTAAATTTACGTTTTCTAGCCTACCCGCGCCGTTTGGATAGGCAAAATTTAGATTTTTTACTTCTAACATCACGCGACCTTTTTATTTCGCCAGAGAACCCAGACGAAAAATATCGTGCCGATAAAGCCCGTAAGTACGCCCAGAGGCACCTCGCTCACGCTGATCGTGCGCGCTAGAGTGTCGACGAATAGCAAAAATATCGCGCCCATAAATATACTAGCAGGCAGGCTGCGGGCGTTGTTCGCACCAACTAGCATACGCGCCAGGTGAGGCATCAGCAGCCCCACCCACGCCACGATACCGCTCACGCAGACGCTGCATGCCGTTAGCAGCGTCGCGCAGACGATGATGACGCCGCGCTCGAGCGTTACGTTTACGCCTAGTCTCGCTGCGCTCTCGTCGCCTAGCGAGAGTAGGTTTATCCTCCAGCTCATAGCCACGAGTAGCACCGCGCAGGCTATCATCACGGGCGCGATAAATTTGAGATTATCCGCGTCGATCTTAGCTAGGCTACCTAGCTGCCAGTAAACGATGTCTGGTAGCTTGGTCTCTGGGTCGGCGACGTATTTTAAAAAGCCGATCACCGAGGCCATGAGACCGCTAACGATGATACCTGAGAGCACCAACATCAGCGTGCTAGAGCGCCCCATTAGACGCGGTATGGATAGCGTCATACCTACGGCCGCGAGCCCGCAGACAAAGGCTAGCGCCTGCACCCAAAAAAGCGATAAATCAAACATAATCGCAAGAGCAGCTCCTACGCAAGCTCCCGCCGAAACACCCAGCAGATCGGGGCTAACTAGCTGGTTGCGAAAGACGCCCTGATACGCTGCTCCGCTGATGCTAAGCGCGGCTCCGACGAGGACGGCTGCGATAATGCGCGGTATGCGGATATTTTCGACGACGTTTTGGATGTTTGCCGCGGCGTCCGTCGGCACTCCAAAAAAGCCGCCGATCACGCTAAGCACGTCGCTAGGCGCCACGTAAAACCTGCCGACGCCAAGCGCTACTACACCGCAAAATACGGTCAGCACGGCTAGCAAAATCAGCGTAAATTTAAAACTAATATTTTTCATTTTTCTCCTAAAATAAAATCTGCGTCCGCGGTAGCGCCGCATGCAAAATCGCTCGCCTCAAGGGTCAAATTTGCCGTTTTGGCTTATTTTGGCAGCCTTTGCGGTATATTCGTCCGTTGCGGCGGAGCTTCGCTAAATCTTTTTATCTTTGCTTGTTGCGGATCTCGAGCCGCCTAAGCCTTTACCTCGCGTTTGCGTTTGCCGCTTTAGTCGTCGCAAGCTCGGCTCGCAACCTGCGACCAAGAATCTGTCCTAACCGCCAAATGGCTTGACGTTTACGGTCAAATTTGACGGTGCGTTTTTGTTTCTACGACTCGGTCGCTAGCGGCAATTTGAGCCTAGCGACGAGCTATCAAATTTAAATTTGACCTTTTTTGCAAATTCCCGCCGCTTTGCCAAATTTAAACCCAGCGCGCTGCTATATCAAATTTGGGTGCGAGCTTCTGCCGCGTCAAATTTTGGCTATTTTACGACGCGATCTATCCACCTAAAAAGCTCGTCCAGATCGTAGTCGCCGCCGTGACCTTGCCCCCAAGGCACCGCAAAATCAACCGCTTTGCCCGCATTTTGTAGCCCTAACGCCAAGATAAGCGGTACGGCTAGAGCCGTGTCAGAGTCGGCTGCGCCGTGCCTGATGCGGTAAAATTTGGCCGCGCTTTTATTGCCCAGATAGCTCATCGCGTTTACCATTTTTATGATTTTAGCGTCTGCACTCTCGCCCGTGCCGCGTTTTGCGCCAAATTCGGTAAAATGCTTCGCCGCCGCGTCCGCATCGCCGAAAAAATCATTTTCGGGATTTTGTAGCTCTAGTCCGTCAAATGCGGGTGTAGCTTTAGCGCGCGGCATAGATAGAACAAAGTCTTCAAATTTAAAATCATATCCGAGCGTGCAGCCCTGAGTTTCAAGCGTGAAAAACTCGGGCTTTAGCAGGCTTTTCTCCCGACTTTTTGCAGCCGCGAAAGAGTCTGCGAGCGTCTTTTTGACGTACTCTTTAAAGCTTCCCTCGCCGCCAGGCTCAAGCGTGAGCGCGCGCCCTTTGGCGTCTTTTAAATTTAGCGAATTTACGTAGGCTGGAAAGGCCGATTTTAGCGCGGCGGAAAGCTCTTTTTGCTCTGGGGTTAGCTCGCCTGAGACGATTTTTGGTTTACCGCTTCGGTCGTTAAATCCCGCCGCACTCAGCGCGCTAAAGTCCATTTTCTCGTATTTCGTCTGAGCGCCGAACATCCACTCGTAGGCTGCGTCGGCGTTTTCTAGGTTCGTAATCGGGCAATAGACTGAGGCGGCGTAGATCTCGTCGCTAGCCTTTGCGGCTCCGAGTGCTGCCAGATACGGCTCAAACTCGCTCGCGTTTGCCGAGACGCCAAGCAGCGCCGACATCGCTCCGCCAGCGCTCGTGCCGTTTGAGATTATTTTGTTTGCGTCGCCCGCCATCGCAGCGTCGTTAAATTTGAGATACCGCACGGCGGCCTTTAGATCGACGATGGCTGCGGGTGCTTTGCCGCTAAATTCGCCGTTTGCGTCCTTGAGCGTCCTACCTCTAGCCCCTGGCGCCGCGACGACGTAACCGCGCTCAAGCGCCGCCAGAACGGCGTTTGGCTTGCCGTTTTTATCAAGGGCGGGCATAAAAGGCTCGCCCGGCATATATCCGCCGATAGAGTTTGGCAAAAAGATCGGCGCGCTTGCTGCGTCAAATTTGCCCGTCACATTTTTACTGTTTTTGTCTTTGCCGCCCTCAAAATACCGCGCCGGAACGTAAAAATTTAGCCTCTGAAATCGGCTATCTACGGGATTTGCTACGTAAACTATCCCCTCGTAGGCTCTAAATTTGACCTCTTTTTCGCCCGCTTTTATAGAGCGAGTTTCAAATTTATCCGGGTCAAATTTCAGATCCGCCGCCTGCGCGCTAATCGCCGCGCATAGGCAAGCCGCCGCGCTCAATGCAAGCGCCCTCTTTTTCATCTTTGTTTCCTTTTGATTTTGCGGGATTTAGCCGCAAACGAGCTCAAATTTGACTATTTGCTACCGTCCGGGTTTAGCCCTTTTAGGATGTAGTCAAACTCCGCGTCGCTAAGGTCGTAGTTCATAAATTTCTTATAAAACGCCTTAGTTTTGGCTTTTACGTCGACGTCTTTAAAGAGCTCTGGCTGAACGATAGTAGCCGCCCATAAAATTTGCAGCGCAGACTCTGCACCGTATCTATCCCAGCTAAACACGCCTTTTGGGTTGCCGTAGACTTTTTTGTTTTTGACCGCTTTTAGCCCTGCAAATACGGGATCAGCGTAAATTTTCTCAACCGCTTTTTGGTTATCCGCGCCGCCAACGATGATGATATCAGGGTCTGCCGCCACGATCTCTTCGGCCGTGATTTCTATCATGCTGCCCTCTTTTTGCACCGCGTTTTTACCGCCTGCGTATTTCACCCACGTGTCGATGATCGTTTTGGTGCCGTCGATTTTTAGCAGGTTTGCGCCGCCCACGATATGTAGCACTTTAGGGCGCGCAGCGTCGTCTAGTTTGTTCGTGCGCTCGGTGACTAGCGCGATGTTAGCATCTAGGTTTTCGTTTAGCTCTTTTGCCTTGCTAGCTGCGTCGCCGCCGATTAGCTCAGCCGTTAGCAGCACGCTTTTTTTCATATCGTCGTAGTCGCGAAATATCGCGTTTACCGCGTTAAATCCGTTTTTAGTAAGATTTTCTTGGAAATTTTTATTTGATACGACGACTACGTCCGGCGCTAGTTTAACGAGCTCCTCGATCTGGATGTCGTTGCCGTTTAGCGCGGCCGGTACATCTGCGATGCGCGGGTAAATAGCGGCGAACCACTTATTTTTCTTGATAAGATCTGTCGTGGTTACGATCTTATCCGCGCCGCCTAGTACCAAGATCACTTGGTTATTTGCATGCCAAAGCGCGGCTATCTTTTGCGTTTGGGCCGGGATTTTGACCTCATTGCCGGTCATGTCGGTGACGGTTTTAACCTCGGCTCCTAGCGCGACGATAGCGCTTAAAAGCAGCGTCGTGAGAAATTTTTTCATCTTTTGCTCCTTGTGAGATATAAATTTATAATATTACAAAATTGCATATTAAAATAAGATATATTTTTCAAATTTTAAGAAAGAAGCGAAATTTGAGGCCAAATTTGAAAGGCAAATTTAAAAGCCCCGCCCGCGGTTTTGCGAACGGGGCTAAAAATCACTCGTGGTGATAGTCGTCGTAGATGACCTTGTTGGTTTGGAATTTGATACGTTTTAGCTCGCGAATACGCAAAAACTCCTCCTCCTCGATCCTTTGGATCTGGATGGCGGCCTTAAAGGTCGGGGTCTTACTGATGAAGTCCCAGCCGTTGCTCGTCAGCTCGTTGCAGCAGCTCTCCCAGTAGTGGTAGGTCATCTGTATGACGCCGTCCGGGACGATGCCCGTGACGTCTGCTTTGATGACGATGTAGCCGTATCTACTCCACGCTTTAATAAAGTCTCCTTGCTTGATGCCGTAGCGTTCGGCCAGCGCAGGATTCATCTCTGCGATTGGTCCGATACTGTCGCCGCCCTCTTCGATAGCTTTTGATCGTCTAGTCATGACGCCGCCGGCGTACTGATAGACTTTACGCGTAGTTAGCAGCTGTATCGGATACTCGGCGTCGGTCGGCTCGTCCACGCTACCGGCCATCACTTCGTACTCAGGCGGTAAATTTACGCGCTTAGCAAACTCGGCTTTCGCCGGCTCGATATCAGCTACGCTCTTTACGTGCAAGCAAGGGATAAATTTACCTTTGCCGTCCGGCGTAAAGAATTTTTTATCTAGATAGAGGCTCTGTCCGCCCATGTTGTTTTCGTCAGGGCACGGCCAGTGCAAGCCATGATACTTTTTGATACGGTAGTAGCTCATGCCGCCGTATCTTCTAGGGTCGCACTTGCGTACCTCTTCCCAAATTTCTTCAGGAGAGTTAAAGTTAAATCCCTCCGTCGCTCCGAGCCTTCGCGCTATCTCGCAGATGATCCACCAGTCTTGTCTGGCGTCTCCTGGAGGCGTGATGACGTGCTCGTTGTGCTGGACGCGGCGCTCGGCGTTGGCGTAGAGGCCCTCTTTTTCGCTACTTGCTACGCCAGGTAGCACGACGTCGGCTTTACGCGATGTTTCGGTTAGGAATATATCCTGAACCACGTACATATCTACTTTAGAGATCGCTTTTAGGAAGTGGTTGGTATTTGGATCCGTCATAACGGGATTTTCGCCCATCGTCCAGAAAAAGTGCACTCTGCCGTCGAGGATGGCGTTTGGTACTTCGGTTTTGTGGATGCCGATTTTACCGTTTAGGAAGCCCGGCTCTAGATGCCAAACCTGCTCGAACCACTCGCGCTGTTTCGGATCGGTTACCGAGCCTAAATTTGGGAAAATATTTGGCAACACGCCCATATCGCAGCAGCCTTGGACGTTTTCTTGTCCGCGTATCGGTAGGTCGCCGCTACCTAGCTCACAGATATTTCCCGTTAAAAGGAATAAATTTGAGATATCGCAAACCGCGCCTACGCCGTGGTTAAAGTGTGTAACGCCCATGCCGTGCGTGATGACGGCCGGACGGATAGTCGCGTACATGCGAGCCGCTTTTCTCACGTCTTCAGGGTTTAGATTGGTGTAGCTAGCGATGGCTTCA
The DNA here is from genome assembly GCF_937997465.1 of uncultured Campylobacter sp. Classification (GTDB taxonomy): domain Bacteria; phylum Campylobacterota; class Campylobacteria; order Campylobacterales; family Campylobacteraceae; genus Campylobacter_A. The sequence continues at coordinate 7,837 of NZ_CALKTQ010000254.1, forward strand.
GGCGAATAGTCCTTGACCGCTTCGCGTACGTATTCTATGCCTTTGGTGCATTCGTTTACGAAGTCCCAGTTAACTAAATTTTCCTCGAAAATAACATAAATCAGCGAGTTTATAACCGCGATATTGTGCTCGGGCGCTAGTTGCAAATGCACGTCCGCTCGGCTGGCAAATTCCGTTTTTATCGGGTCTATCACGATGAGCTTAGCACCGCGGTTTAGCGCGCGCTGTATGTGCATCGCCGCGATCGGGTGGCCGTTTTCGGGGTTTGAGCCGATCATTAATATACAATTACTATAAGGTCCGATCTCCGTGAAGCTGTTTGTCGCCGCTCCGTTACCGATTGTTTTGGCAAGACCTGCCACAGTCGGAGCGTGTCAAATTCTAGCACAGTGATCGACGTTATTGGTGCCGATTACGGCGCGCATTACCTTTTGCGCGACGTAGTTGTCCTCTAGCGTACAGCGAGCCGAGTAGTTGCCTACTAGCGCGTCCGGGCCGTATTTTTCCTTTACTTCTTTCATCTTTGCGACGACTAGATCAAGCGCTTCGTCCCAGCTAGCCTCTTCAAAATCTCCGTCCTTGCTAAATACGCCGTCTTTTTTGCGAATTAGCGGTTTTGTCAGTCTATCAGGAGCCCCCACGTAGTCCCAGCCGTAAAAGCCCTTTAAGCACAGATTGCCCTGATTTACGGGGTTATCCTGTACCCCAAGCGCGCTTCTTATCACGTTGTTTTCGACGTGAAGCTCGACCTGACAGCCCGTGCCGCAGTACGGGCATATGACTTTACCGGTCTTTGCCATTTTTTCTCCTTTTCCGATGTGCAAAATTTGCATATTTATTAGATATGAAATATTCGCATATTTGTCCTTAAAAGATAATAAATTCTCTTAATCTTATAAATCAGTTTTCAAATTTAAGATTTAATTTATATTTTATATCTGTAAATAAAGCTGCAATACCTGTAAAATCGTAACTTCTGGTGTATCATTTTAGTTACTTATAAAGACGTATTGAGAGATTTTATTAAGATTAGAATTAGTTATTGTATTAATGTAACTTAAAATTCTACTTCAACGCTTAACCAAATTTGATCTCTCCGTAAGGCGTCAAACGAGCATAATGCGGTTAAATTTGTAAGCTTAAATTTGATAGCGCGAGCGTTTTGGGGATTTTTAAATTTTATGGTGAGTCATTTTGGAGCGCGATAAATTTATCGTGGGTTTTTGGCGAGCTAAATTTGACCGCCGACCCCACAAAACTAAATTTAACTTCACGAGCGAGCCCGTAAATTCTGCCAAATTTGACCCGTTTGGCCAGCCGTTGCCAGCAAAACCGAGTCAAACCTGACCGCGGCTAAAGGGCTTGGCGAGATATCTAGCTCCAAGCCCTCAAAATGAGCGGGTCAAAACCCGTGTGCCTTTTTTAACTCCGGATCGATCGGCTTTTTCATGCCGTCTTTAGTCACGCTCACATAGGTCGCGATCGCAGATGTTACGTGTATGCACTCGCGAAAACCGGCCGCATTTAGGCGCTGCGCCGTGACTTCGATCTTGGTTTTGATCGAAGTGTTGCCCACGTCCGTTATCTTGGCGTAGCAGCTCACGACGTCGCCGACAAAAACCGGCTGTTTAAATATAATCTCTTGCATCGAGATCGTTACGACGCGCTCCGGAGCCACTTCTCGCGCGGCCTGAGCACCGGCAAGGTCGATCTGGCTTAGTATCCAGCCGCCAAAAATATTGCCAGCAGAGTTCGTGTCTTTTGGCAAGGCGACTTGCTTCATGCGCGGTTCGCCCATACCTTCTAATGTTTTTTCCATTTTTATCCCTTCTATTTTTATTTAATTTTGCAAATTTAGCGACAATCCGCCGCATTTGGCTTATTTTGCGTCAAGCCGTCGTTTAAATTTTACTCGAAAACCCGCGTCTTTTTAACCCAAATTTAGCGTCAAAAAGGTGCGGGTCTCGCTACGCAAAAGGCAAACTTACAGCCCAATCAGCCGCAAGCCAAGGTCAAATTTGACGCCGTAAACGCGCCTTATTTCTCTCCCGCTTGCCACTTTTCCCATTCGCCGCTCTCGTCAAGCTCATTTCCGATAGCCTTGTAGCGGGCGTAGTAGTGCTCTACAAATGCCCTTGCCTGCGCGTGTTTAGGCAGGTAGCTTTTGCCGTCTTTCTCGCAAAATTTCGCCAAAAACTCGCCCGCAGGAGCGCGCCTTGCGTAATGAAGCGCCAAATTTTTGTAGTTTGCGAGGCAGATTTCTTTAAATTTAGCGTAATGCTCGCGGTCAAATTTGACGACCAAAGCGCCGCCCTCAAAGCTAAGCGCGCCCGAGTCAAACAGCAGGCTCAGGTGAATAAGCCCCTCGCAGTAGTACGCGCGCACCTCATCGACCTCGCGCCACGCGATGAGTCCGACCGCACGGGCGATCAGCTCGTGAAATACGCTCATCTCGTAGTCCTCGTCGCCGCCGATAAAGAAATTTACCAGCCCGCCCGTAGTCGCCTTGTACTCCTCGATAAATTTAAACTCGCCGTCTGCGTTCATCGCCTTTTCCGTGTCAGTGCCGACGAAAAGTATATGCCCAAACTCGTGCCCGATCGTGGAGATTTCATAGGTTTTCTTCCAAATTTGCGGATTTTTAAACAAAATTTCGCGCCCGTAGTCCAAAAACTCGCGCGAGAAAATCTCCCCGCTAAGCTTCATAAACGGCCGCGCCTTGGCGCTCTCGTAAACGTGCTCGACGAAGGCGAATATCTTTTTACCACGCTCCTTGCTCACGGTCTCGTCGTTTGGCACGACCTGCGCGGAGAAAAGCCCATTTAGCTCGGCACCGTAGTAGATCATCGGCACGCTGATGTAGGTTTGCGTGCGAGCGACGTTTTGCGTGACTTGGCGCGCTAGCGCAGCGTCCTCTATCCCGCACTCGCGGCAAATTTGCTCGTAGGCGCGGATGACGCTAGCTTTAAATTTCTCCTCGTCAAAGTCGCTGGCACCTGCTAGCCTCACGTCCCACTCGAGCGCGACGGCGTGCGTGTATGCATCCTCGTAGTACTCGAGCGGATGGCCGGGCTGCAGCGGGCCTTTTACCTCCATCCACGCGCGCTCGGCATCCTGCCACGCGGGGATCGCTCGGTCGTTTTCGCGCTCGCAAAACGCCGCCTTTAGCTTTTCAAAATACTTTACGTAGGCCTCGTGCTCGTCGTTTGCGGCTAGCGATTTTAGATTTTTGATTAGCTCCTCTAGCGCGTCCGCCACGCGTTTTACTTCGTTTTCAAAGGCCGCTGCATACGGCGCAAAGGCGTATTTTTCGCCGTTTTTTATGACTGCGCCGTAGCTTCGCTCACCCTTTTCGCCGCCGTCTTTTTGATAGAGGCGGTTTTCGTCGATAAATTTGATCGCATCGGCCATGTTTGCAAATTTAGCTTCGAATTCTTTATTCGTAGTTTGCAGGATTTGCCTGTCCCACGCGCTTTGCCACGCGTTCATCGCTAGCCCCGCGCCGTGCATGCCGCTAAGTAGCGCTAGGTAAAAATCGTCTATTATTTTTTCCTCTTTTATCCGCGCTAAAAGCCTTTCAAAGCGCGCCTCGTAAAACTCGCGCACGAGCTCAAAAGCTTCGTCTTTTATGCTCTGTATCTCGGCCCCCTCGCGCCCTTGCTTTTTTAGCTCGTTTTCTAGCGGCTCAACTTTTAGATCGACTATACGGCGCAAAACCGCGACCTTTTCGCTTTTCTCGCCCTTAAAACCGGCGATTTTTAGCATATTTAGCACGACCTCGCTTGGGTTATCCAGCTGCCGATACATCGCGTTTAGCTCATCTTTACCGGCGGCTACTAGCTCGTTTAATCTTTTAAAATCGTTCACGTTTGTCCTTTATAAAATTTGGCGTATTTTAGCTTAAATTTGATGCATATCGCGTTAAAAATGAGCAGGCGGGAGTTAAATTTGACGGTGCGGACGGCAAAATTTGCGCCGTAAAGAGTGCGGTTTATAAAACCTAAATTTGCATTTATCTAAAAACAAAGCGCGGACTCAAATTTGAGGTTAAATTTAAGCCCGCGCGAGTAAATTCGGCTAAATTTAACGCTTTAGCGAACAGCGGTTTAAAAAGTAGCAAGCGGGGCAAAATCCCGTGACGCCCACGATAAAGGGCACGAGTCCGACCACCCCCCACCAGCTGCCAAACAACGGCTTTTGCGATCATTATCACCAGACCGATCAGCGCTCTTATTATCCTAGTTTTTTACTTGGCATTGCGTTTTCACTTCTTTGTTTTTACATTTTGCACGTATTAATGATTAAAATTTTTAAAGTAAGCAATGGCAGCAAACCTCCACCTAGCGTATCATCTTTGAGCCCGCCTTCCTATATACGCGCCTTGGTTAAATTCGGC
>NZ_CALKTQ010000255.1 GCF_937997465.1 uncultured Campylobacter sp.
CTATAAAGAAACTTTTTGGGAAGTGAAGCCGCGAGCTTTACTCCCGCGTCCTTTTTCAAAACTCCGCTTTAACACAAATTTCATCTATCTATTTTGATAATTCAAAAACTCAAAATTTATTACTTAATACGCATAAAAATACAAAAGCTTCACGCCTAAAGTTCCATATTTTGTAGCTGATATTTCATAAAATATTAAGTTTTATTTTTATACTTATTCTATATAATAATAAAATTTTAAATATTCCACACGTATATTTAAAAAATACAATTTAAAGGTGTGAAAATGTCTTTAACCAAGTCACAAATTTCAGGACTTTATGTTGCCTTATTTGGCAGATCTAGCGAAGGCGCAGGTAATGAAGCCTGGCTAAAATCGGCAAACGCTAAAAATTTAAATTTATCCAACGTTGCAAATTTTATGTTGGATACGACGGCGTCGAAGGAATTTTTCGGCAAAAGCCTGGAGAGCAACGAAAATTTCATCAAGCATATTTATGCAACATTGTTAAACAAGGATGAAAATACCGATATCGGTGGAAAAGCAGGCTGGATAAACATGCTAAATAATACAAACGACAGAGGACAGGTCGTAAGCGAAATTTTAAAAGCAGCGCTAAATCCGGTCCATGCGCAAAGCTCGGATACTGCCACCAGAGACGCACATAAAACGCTGATAAACAAAATCATCGCATCAAACGTCGTTGCCGATAGCGTGCAAGACGTACCGGACGGCGATATAAAAACAGCTTTAAATTCTTTTTTAAAAATAAACGACGCCGTAACGGCTACATCCTCCGCTCAGGATATAAAAAACATCATCATAAACAACAAATCAAATTTGACGCTAGATGGCTCAAAACTAGACGAATCGCTAAGCAAAAACGATAAAATAGCCGTAATATCGCAAGTAACCGGAAAAAGCGAAAGCGAGATAAAAAGTCAATTTCCAAACTACGATAAAGATTATGTCCCTACTCCAGAGCCAAAACCCGACCCTGATCCTATCATCGAAAAAACCGACGTTAAGACGTTTTTGGAAAAAGCTGCAAGTATTACCGACGAAAACACATCGTTTATCATAGAAGACGAAGCCGGAAATATACAAAATAATATAGTCAAAATCGCCTCAAATTTAAAATACGTCCTATCTATCAAATTTAGCGGCAGCTTTACGCTAGACGCCAGCAAAGCTACTACGACGCTACTAAATAAAATTTCCGAAGGTAAAATTTGGCTGCAAAGTGCAACGAGCGATCATCTAAATTTGATACAAAGCAGTTCGGTAGAGAAATTTTTCATAGACGATAGTAAAGATTTTACGTTAGATATCGCTACCTTTATAGCGCTAAAAGACAAAAAAGCAAATGGCGATAAATTTGTAATAAAAGATACTTCGGCAAATATCGTTAAGCATTTTGAGTATATAAAATCTCACGTAGATAGCATCAAAACCCTAGATAGCACGGATAATGCAAAGATAAATTTCATAAAAGCACAATACGACGCCGTAAAAGACGTAGTATCTATGGACGACAAAGATAACGGAGTGTATGAGGTCAATGAGCAAACCGGCAAAGCAGACATGAAACCGATCGACGTAAAAGACGGCAAGGCCTTTACCTGGGAATACTCAAACGACACGACGGGCGTAACGTATAGGATAGAATTTGGCAAAAGAGACGCTCGGCCTGAGAGCTCGGATATAAAAGTCGATATGCCGGACGGCAAATTTTATAACGGCGAAAATATGATCAAAGACTACAAGATCAAAGCTTATAAAATTTACGAAAAAGACGGCTACAAAGTAACCGAAGAATACACGCCTAGCGTCTCAAAAACAGGCGACGTCACTAGAGATAAATTTGACGACAAAGGCGTACTGGAAGAAAAAATATTAGAAAGAAGCGACGGACAAAAACTCACACTAACCTACGAGGACGGCAAACTAAGCTATGCTAGCAAAACCGATCCAAAATACGCAAATACCGATATAAACTTCGAGATCAGTAAAGATAGCGAAAATCTGGACTACAAAGGCAAGTTGTATCTAAACGCAAGCTCGCCCGAGCATCTAAGCCCTCTTGCGCCGAATTTCAACTACAAAGGCAAAGTCACAGTAACAGATAGCGCGCTAGATACGAAATGGACCGCCGATATCGGAAAAGACGAAGTAGTTTACCGAGCGTACGACGGACGATACTCAGACGACGTAACGCTAGTGTCAAAGGCTGCATATACGGTCAATAGCAGCTATGGAGTCGATACTTTCGATATAGCCCAGACCCTACAAGAAAATGCAAATTTGAAAAAAATAAGCATCAACACTGACACGAACAATCTATCAAACGGCGCAAAAATGGCGGTACTAGACAATGCTCAAGATAAAATCACGCTTCCATCAAACATCACCGAGCTAACAAGAGCGCAAGAGGGCGTAAATCTGCAAAATATCGAGGAAAAACTATCTACGCTCGGAGTCGGTAAGGCACAGTACTTCTTGCAAAACGTAGGAGAAAATAAATTTAATGCCTATATGGCGCTAAATACCGACGGCGTAGAGGGCTATCAAAAGGATAGTGATACCTTGATAGAGGTAAAAGATGTCGAATCTAGAAGCTACTTTACAGAGATAAAAGAAGGCGCAACTTCGATTTATAAGAAATTAACGCCTGATTTTACCGTTCCTAATCCGTCTAGCTTCGAAAACGCCATAGCTCAAAACGTAGAAGGCGGTAAGGCCACAAGCTGGGAATACGAAGATATGGCGGCTAAAAAAACATATCGAATCGTTTTTGAAAAAGCACAAGATGAAAATAGTGGATTTAAATTTGCACAAGGAGTATTTTTTGATAAAAACGAAAAGGTGCTAAATACGACCGGTTGGCAAACTAGAGCAAAGGTCTACGAGATAGACAAATCTACTCCAAACGTCGAGATCGTAAAAGCCCTAAGCAATAATGAAGGCGGAAGAGTCATCCAAACCGTCACAAAAACCTACGACGATTCTAATAAGCTAATAAAGCAGGTATTGCAAGACACTTCGTACAGTCAAAACGACAAAACCGTAGACGTAACCTACGAAAACGAACAGATAAAATCGGCTACAATAACAAGCGCAGAATATGCCAATAAAACGGTAAAATTTGACGTTAGCTCAGATAACGACGCTTCGATGCTAACGACAAAATCGCCACTTACGATGGATTTATCTAAGCCCTGGGATCTAAGCCCGTTAAGCGAGGTAACAAAAGGACTTAAAGGTACTGCGACTATAACCGACAAAGCGCTAGATAAAAAAGCCGTAGCCCATATCGGAGATACGCAAACGACGTTTAAAATCTATGAAAATATAAACTCGGATAAAATAACTCTCATCTCAAAAGCCCAGGGAAATAACGGATCGTTTTTGAGCAAAGAGGAATTTGACGTCAAAGAAACTATCGCCCAAAATCCGGATCAAAAAGAGATATCGATAGAATCAGGCATAGGTATGATGAAAATATCAAAAAACGAAAAAATCAAACTACCTGACAATATCGCAAAAATTTCAAAGGCCGCAGACGGCACGGATTCGTCAAATTTGACGGAAAAGCTCGCAAATTTGAAAAACGGAGAAGGCACTTATTTCTTAGAAAACGTAGGAGCGGATAAATTTAATGCATATCTGGCGCTAAATACAGACGGCGTGGAAGGCTATCAAGAAGGCAGCGACACTCTAGTCAAAATCTCCGGCGTAGCTTACGGTGCAGGATTTAGCGACGTAGACGGCGGATACACAACGTTAAGCTAAACTTAAAACTAAAAGGGGCTAAATTTGGCCCCGTTTTTATTACTCTTTAAATTTATAAGCTTTTAATTTTGAATTAACCGTTATAAATGCGAAAAATATACCGAGCTTTTACCGTCTAAATTTAGCTGGATTTTAGGATGCGGCAACACGGTTAAAAGTTAAATTTACTTGCTTACATAAAATCTAAATTTAAAAATATCGAGCAAATTTAACGCATACGAGTTTTTTGTTTTTTTTGCAAAATAGCCCGTTTGCACCGTTTGAGCTTATTTGGGATTTTACCGTACCAGGCGTTATTTTGCCGTTACTGCAAGTTAAATTTATACGCAAACTGAAATCAGGCAAAAAAGAGGGGGAGTACAAACTATGCCGCCGTTGCTGCATCAAGTATAAAAAATCCGCCTTGTCCGTTTTAGGCAAGGCGGCAAGAAAATCAGAATAAATTTAAGATAGTAGGCTTATTTTCCTCGACCCATTTGTCGATGCGTTTTGCGTAGTTTTCATCGCCCTTAACGTCAAGCGCGAGGCCGATAAATTTGCCGTTTACAAAAAACGCTGAGTGGTTAAATTTATATCCGTCCACGTCGCTAGCGCCAAAAATTTGCGCATCTTTTAGATACGGCAGAAAATCCACGGCGCCGCTAAAAAGCGTCTGCGGGTGATTGGCTTGATTTCCGATAGCTACGATGGCAGCCTTTTTGCCTTTACTACCGGCTTTTAAAAGCGGCAGTTTCTCCGCCCAATCAGACTGCAACTCGCCGTCGCCGTAGCTAGGTGCCGCCACGATGATAACGTCAAATTTAGCAAAATCCTCCGCCCCAGCGCTCTTTACATCAACTAGCTGTGCTCCTATTTTGCCCGCTAGATACTCGCACGCGCTCTTTGTGTGCCCCTTTGTCGTCGTGTAAAAAATACCAACGCTCATTTCGTTCTCCTTAAAATCAAATAAATTAATACCTGAATTATAACGAAATGATACTTAATCTATCTTATTTTGTCACTCTTTTATTTGTCGTTTCCTATGCAAATTTTGGCGTATTTAATTCCAAGCTCATATGCTTTTTCATTTTCAGCATAGACTTTTTTAGGCACTTTTGAGAGCATTACGCGTTTAACTAGCTCAGTATCTAGGCAGCCGCTCATCTGCACGGCCACTGCGAGCGCGACTACGCTTTGGGTTATTACATTGCCGACCTCGTCTTTGGCGATGGAGATGATCGGGATTTCGTAAATTTTCCAGCGCCTTTTGTCCTCGTCGCT
>NZ_CALKTQ010000256.1 GCF_937997465.1 uncultured Campylobacter sp.
CAGCTAGGCTCTCAAGCTCGCTTAGATTTTTTCTTATCATCTTTGCCTTGCCACCGTCAATGTTTTCTATCACGCTTTTTAGGTACTTTTCGTCTAGATCCTCTTTTTGCGTAGTTATAGCAAAGGGTATGGCTTGCTTATTTACAGATTGCTTTAAAAATAGCTTTATCGCCGTACCAAGATCAAGACCTAGCTCTTTAAAGAGTTTGTCGGCTTCATTTTTGAGTTCTTTGTCTACTCTAAACTGTATTAATGCATTCATTTATATGACCTTTGAAGTTAAATTGACTGCATTATAGCATATTTTTAGACCCAGCTCTCCTCGTCTGCGTATTCCTCATAAATTTCATCATAGCTCTCGTCAAAAATCACCCTGCAATGTATTGCAATATATGCTGCCGCATCAATAATATCGTCGCTCTTGCTCTCCGTCTCTGAGCCAAACCATAGCAACTGCGCCTCTAGTTCGTCGGTAGCGCTTAAATCTTATGCGCTATTGCATCTTGCCGGCCATCTCGACGCAAGCCAATTTCACTACAAATTAAACCCGAGTGTATTAGAATTTTGTCGATTTAATGTACAATTTGCCGCCCTCCTTAAACAACCAATATATTTCTTAATATAGCAATAGAAATAACTCTGATTTTTTAAACTGGATGTAAATGTATATAGCCATTTACAATAAAAAACCACCTGAACTAAGTTCCGTCGATTGAAAAATAATAAAAACTGTAATCGTTCATAGTCGTTGACAATTTAAATTTTTTATGCTAATATATTAATATTGTCTACGTTTATAGACAATTACACAAAGGAATAAAAATGTTAAATTTAATAGAACAGTATCAAGAAAGATTTCTTAAAAACTTTTATACGACATACAAGCGTTATTTATACGATGAAATAAATTTTAGCGAGAAGCTTATCGGTATAGTAGGGGCTCGTGGTACTGGCAAGACCACAATGTTATTTCAAAAGTTGATTGAATTAAAAGCTCAAAACAAAAAGGCTCTTTACATAAGTCTTGATTATCCGTTTTTAGGCTCTACTAGTCTTAGCGAACTTGCCTTTGAGTTTGTAGATAACGGCGGCGAATATCTATTGCTAGATGAAGTGCATAAATATGAAGATTTTGCTGCACACTTAAAAACTATATACGATATGAGTCCTTTAAATGTTATTTTTACGGGCTCATCGGCGGTAAGCATACTAAATGCAAAGAGCGATTTATCGCGTAGAGTTAGCGTATTTAGCCTAGAAGGACTTAGTTTTAGGGAGTTTTTGGAGCTTGAAAACGGTACAACGATAGATAAATTTAGTCTAGAGGCGATACTAAAAGACCATCAAGCAATAGCAGATGACTTAAAAATAAAGCTAAATCTATTTAAAAAATATCTCAAATTTGGCTACTACCCATTTTACTTTAATAAGCAAAGTTCATACTACGAAAGCTTACTAAATACGATTAATCTAAGCATAGACGTAGATCTAACGTCCCTGGGGCTAGTTGAGCAAAAATACACATATAAGCTCAAAAAACTGCTTGAAGTGGTTTGCCAAAGCGAGCCGTTTGAGGTGAATTATACTAAAATCGCAGCTCTTGCCGAGATAAGCAGAGCCAAACTATATGATTATATTGCCTATTTAAACGATGCAAGGCTAATAAATATGATAGATGAGCAAAGTAGGGGACTTAGTAAGCTAGTAAAACCGGCGAAAATATATATGAATAATACAAATTTGATTTACGCTTACGGCGATGATTGTAGGGCGGGCACCATAAGAGAGACTTTTTTTGCTAATCAACTAAAGGTAAAACATAGGCTAAATATCCCAAAACAAGGCGACTTTATTGTAGATGATAAATTTATATTTGAAGTGGGCGGAAAAAATAAGGGCTTTGAGCAGATAAAAGATATCTCAGACTCATATATAGCTGCCGATGAGATAGAGGTCGGAAGCGGCAATAAAATACCGCTGTATATGTTTGGGTTGTTGTATTAGGTGTTAAAATGGCTATTAATAAACTTGATTATGAAAAGGTCGAAACTTGCCTATTTGTACACAAAATAAAACCAAACGTCTTTTTGCTAAGAAAGGTTATCGGCAGTAAATACTTTACATAAGTGCTTACGCTTGAAATTCGTAGCGGATGGAGCAAGAGAGAATACAAAAATGAAGCCAAAAAAGAGCTTGTAAAGTGGTTAGAAAATATAAATAAGTAGGCAAAGGGATTGGTTGTTACTTTTATAATCGAAAAACTATACTATAAAAATTAATTCAAGATAAGTTAAAGACTTTCAAAAGGAGTTTTTCTCAAAAATATCGCATCCTAATCAGTAGCAAACGAAGTGAAGCTAAGCACAAGGACTATGATTTTGTCGATGCTCTTGAAAAGTAACGAGTATAGCAAAGTAAGGTTTAGACATAATAACAGTAAAGATACGAATGAGCTTTATCATATTTTACTAAATATGATAAGAGAGAATCTGATTAAGTTATTTTGAGCCTAAAATTTTATCGATCTACAAGCATAATCTACCTAAATTTTAGTATTTGATCAATTTTTGATGCACTTCTCTAAAGTAGTTTGAAAGGCACAGCTCTCATAACTATTTCAACCAAATAGCGCATTTAACGCTAGTTACGGCAATTTACATACATCTATACATAAATATGAACCAAAACCAGAGTTTATTTTTAGAAAAAGTATAGGAAATGATAGGTAAGTTTATATATGATATTTTATCATAAAAA
>NZ_CALKTQ010000257.1 GCF_937997465.1 uncultured Campylobacter sp.
CAGGAAAACGAAAGTCTAAAAGCGCAGATAAAGCAACTGCAAAGCGAGCTAGAGGCCGTAAAATCAAGCGCGGCTAACAAGCAGGACGCGCCTAAGTTGCAGGCCGACGCGGTCAAACTGCTACTGGATAGTTATGCCGACGGTATAAATTTCTTGCAGGGTACGATGGAAGAAAATTTAGAAATACTCAAAAATATAAACGAGCTAAATAATCTAACCTTTGCCAAGACGGGCGAACTGCGCGAGCAGACGAGCTTTATCGTTAGCTCTATGCAAAACGTCCAGCAAATGAGCGGCGACCTGCAAAACGACGCCTCGTCGCTAAATAACAGCGTGATGTCGATCGTGGAGATTATAAATCTCATCAAAGATATCTCCGATCAGACGAATTTGCTAGCTCTAAACGCGGCTATCGAAGCGGCTCGCGCGGGCGAACACGGACGCGGATTTGCCGTGGTGGCCGATGAGGTGCGAAAGCTCGCCGAACGCACGCAAAAAGCTACTCTCGAAGTCGAAGTGAATATAAACGGACTTAAACAAAGCTCAAATACTATGATAGGAATGAGTGAGAATTTTTCTCAAATTTCAGGCGACGTCATGCGCGTTTTGAGCGATTTTCAGGGCACTATCGCAAGCGTAAACGAAAATACGCAAAATATCTTAAATCAAACATTAAATTTAACTAACGAAGTTAACGTTAGCAACGGCAAGATCGATCATATAAATATGAAACTAAATGGTTATAGAGCCGTTTTAAACGGCGAATTTGAAAGCATACCTGAGGCCGGGCGTTGCAGATTTGGTAAGTGGTTTAATGAAAAAGTCAAAAATATCGTAAAAGACGCAAAAACGGTGCAAGATATCTCGCGCGATCACGAAAACGTCCATAGCGGGCTAGAGAAAGCGATCAAGATTTTTGCAGATAGTAGTAAAGATAATGCCGCCGGAGTGGAAATCCTAAAAGACGTGGAAAAATCGAGCAAAGTCGGCTTTGAGACGCTTTTGAACGCGGTTAGAGCGGCGAGGAAATAATATTATTAATTAAACTGCCCAGCCCAGCAAGGACTTGGCGGTCTTTTGGAGATTTAGCGAGTTTGCCGTGCTTGCGGACGGCTCGCTAAATCAAATTTGCACTCAAATTTAGAGCGTAAATTTTAAAAATTTAAAACGTGCTTTGCGGATCGGTCGCAGTATCTACCCAGCCCAGCTTTGCGCCGGCTAGCAGGTGAAAGTGCAGATGCATGACCTCTTGGCCGCCGTTTTCGCCGCAGTTTGTGACTAGGCGGTATCCGCTCTTATCTACGCCCATTAGCACCGCGACCTCTTGGATAAATTTCGTCATCTCGCCCATCAGCGCCCCATCCATCTCCTGGAAATTTTCAAAGTGTTTTTTCGGGATGATTAAAATATGAATCGGAGCCTTTGGATTTATGTCGTTAAAGGCTAGAAATTTGTCGTTTTCCAGCACTTTGTTGCAAGGTATTTCGCCTGCTACGATTTTTTCGAATATCGTCATGATTTTCTCCTGGTTAGAATTTGGCTTAATTATAACAAGTAAAAGTTAAAATTTCCCGCCTTTTAGTCAGATTTTATCAAATTTTGACTACAATCTATCCTAAAATTCAGTAAAGGTAAAAACTTGCAAGAGTATAGAGAAAGTATCGCAAAATGCGGGAATTTGGCGGATTTAGACAAGATTCGCGTCGCGCTACTGGGCAAAAAGGGCGCGATCACGTCGGAGTTTGCTAAGCTTAAGGATATGGACGAAGCGGCTAAGAAGGAATTTGCGGCAAATTTAAACAAGCTGAGAGACGAATTTGAATCGCTTTTAGCGGCTAAAAAAACCGAGCTTGAAAGCGGCGAGATAAAAGCCAAAATGAAGGCTGAAGCTATTGATATCACGCTATTTAACGAGCCTTCGGGTGCTGGCGCACTGCACCCAGTGATGGCTACGATGGATAAGATCATCGAGTACTTTATGATGCAAAATTTCTCGCTCGAGACGGGGCCGCTGATAGAAGATGATTTCCATAACTTCGAGGCGCTAAATTTGCCTAAATATCACCCTGCGCGCGATATGCAAGATACGTTTTATTTTAAGGATTTTAGACTCCTTCGCACGCATACTAGCCCAGTGCAGGTGCGCACGATGATGAGCAAAAAGCCGCCGATTCGCATGATAGCGCCGGGAACGGTGTTTCGCCGCGACATGGATCTAACGCACACGCCGATGTTTCATCAGGTTGAGGGCCTCGTAGTCGAGGAGGGCGGCGCGGTGAGCTTTGCAAATTTAAAATCAATGCTTGAAAATTTCTTAAAATACATGTTCGGCGACGTTAAAGTGCGCTTTCGCCCTAGCTTTTTTCCGTTTACGGAGCCTAGCGCGGAGGTCGATATCAGCTGTATTTTCTGCCACGGCGAGGGATGTCGCGTATGCAAGCAAACCGGTTGGCTCGAGGTGCTAGGATGCGGCGTGGTCGATCCGAACGTCTTTAAGGCCGTCGGCTATAAAAACGTGAGCGGATACGCATTTGGGCTTGGAGTCGAGAGATTTGCGATGCTGCTTCATCAAATTCCTGATTTGCGCTCGCTATTTGAGGGAGATTTAAGATTATTGGAGCAGTTTAAATGATAATTTCAAGAAATTGGTTAAGCGAATGGCTGGATATCTCGGGCGTAACGAGCGAAACGTTGCTAAAGACGTTAAATTCGATCGGACTCGAGGTTGATAGCTTTAAAGAGATCAGGGTACCTAAAAACATCGTCGTAGGCTACGTAAAAAGCAAGATAAAACACGAAAACGCCGAGAAACTAAGCGTTTGTCAAGTGGATGTGGGCGGCGAGACGCTACAAATCGTCTGCGGCGCTAAAAACGTCGAGGCCGGACAGTTCGTGCCGGTGGCGCTATCTGGCGCCGTTATGCCAAGCGGCCTAGAGATAAAAAGGGCAAAACTGCGCGGAGTCGAGTCAAACGGAATGATCTGCTCATCCGTGGAGCTCGGGCTTGTTAAAACAAACGACGGCATAATGCCGCTGGATGAAAGTATCGGCGAGCTAAAACTAGGCAAAGAAATTTGCGAATATCCGTTACTAAACGACGATATCATCGAGATCGAGCTAACGCCAAACCGCGGAGACTGCCTGAGTGTTTACGGCGTAGCGAGGGATCTGTCGGCTGCGCTTGATCTACCGCTAAAAGACGCCGCCAGATACGAAGAGGGCGAAAATTTGCTCGGTATCGGGCGCATTTTGGCTATCCACGCCGAGGAAAATTTACAAAGTAGCTTTCAATACCGAGCCTTTGAGATAAAAGAGTATTTCGACGAAAATTTATTGATGAAGATCCGTTTGGCACTGATCGAGTGCGATAAACAAAACCGCATCGAGCGCCTGCTAGACTACGCTACGCACTCAACCGGCGTGCTTTTTAGCGCGTATGATTACGCAAAGCTCAAAAAGGACGACGAGCGCGCTATTTTTGACCTGCAAAAGGGCGCAAATTTGGCGACTGAAATTTTAGCCGGCGGCGAGCTTTTGGGTGTTGGCGGCGTGTATCAGACGGATGCAGCGAGGCTTGACGAAAACAGCAAACTAATCATAGTTGAGGCTAGCTACACCGATCCGCAAGTGATCGCAACCACGGTCTATGAGGACAAGCAAATGCCGCGCCAAGCGCAGACTTACCGCTCGCTAAGAGGTAGCGAGCCAAACGTAGGTTTTGGAGCCGATTTTTTATTTAAACAGCTAGCCGCGCTAAAATCGGTCGCGCTTTATGCGGGCTCTCAGCAAAGCGTAATGACGCGAGAGCCGAAAGTCGTGAGCTTTACGATGAGCGAAATGCAAAAAATGATCGGTCAAGAAGTCTCTCAAAACGACGTCGTAAGGATACTTAAAAAGCTTGGATTTAGCCTAACTTTTAACGCCGAAAAAGAGGGCGCGAACGCGAAGGTTCCGCTATTTCGCCACGATATCGTAAATTCTCAAGACGTGTGCGAGGAGATCGTGCGAATGGTCGGTATCGACAACATTGCTTCAAAGCCGTTAAATTTTAGCGAAGCAAACCGCGTAAACGATACCTTTGTAGGCTACAAAAACGCGCTAAATTTGCGTAAAAAAGCGGCTGCGGCCGGATTTTTCGAGAGCGTGCATTATGTATTTGACGACGCGAGCGAGCTAGCCTCGCTCGGTTTTGCGCCTTGCAAGGCCGAGATAGCCAACCCGATAAATAGCGAGCTTAACACGTTAAGGTCGACGCTTGCAAATCACTTGCTAAAATCGGCCGAGCGAAACGTAAAAAATCAGCGAAAATCGGTCAAAATTTTCGAATTCGGTAGCGTATTTAGCCAGAGCGGAGAACAAAGCGAGAGATTTGGCTTCGTAGCTAGCGGACTAGCAAAAGAACCTAGCCTGCTAAACGGCGCAAAGCCTGCCGATATCGACTTTTTAGGCTTTGCTACGGCCGTTAGAAACGCGGTCGGCGAATTTGAGCTAAAAGCGTGCGACGATGTAAAATATCTAAGCGAATTTGAACAAGCTAAAATCTATCAAAACGGCGTTTGCGTGGGTTATATCGGTCGCGTGGACGTGCGAGTCGAAGCCGCGCGCGACCTGCCGCGAACCTATCTTTGCGAGATAGAGTTTGAAAAGCTTAAATTTGACGGCGCAGTCGTCAAAGCCTACTCAAAATTCCCTGCTATCAGCAGAGACCTAAGTTTAATTGTGCCTAAAACCATGAAATTTGAAGCGATAAAAGAGTGTATAAATGCGCTAAAAATCGAATGCCTAAAAGAATTTGCGCCGGTTGATATATATTCAGACGATAAGCTCGGAGACGACGTGAGCCTCAGCGTCAAATTTAACTTCCAAGACATACAAAAAACGCTTGAAGACGAGGAAGTGGCGGCGATAATGGATAAAATTTTGGACGCTTTAAAGCAAAAATTAAATATCGGACTAAGATGAAAGTTTACGCATTAAGAACGCCGATAAGCGCGAGCCTGGAAAACATCGCGGCCGATAAATCTATCTCGCATAGATGCGCGATATTTTCGCTTTTAAGCGATAAGCCAAGCCGCGTGAAAAACTATCTAAAGGCCGAGGATACGCTAAATACGCTAGAGATCGTAAAAAATTTGGGCGCGCATATCGAGGAAAAAGAGGGCGAGCTAATCATAACTCCGAGCGCAAATTTAAAAGAGCCTAGCGTAGTTTTAGAGTGCGGAAACTCGGGCACGGCTATGAGGCTTTTTATGGGCTTTTTGGCTGCTAGCGAGGGTTTTTTCGTGCTAAGCGGGGACAAGTTTTTAAATCGTCGTCCGATGGCGCGCGTGGCTAAACCGCTGATCAGCGTCGGCGCTAAGATAGACGGTGCAAACGGCGGAGATCACGCGCCTTTGGCGATCCGCGGCAAGAAGCTGGAGTATTTTAAATTTGATAGCAAAATCGCCTCCGCGCAGGTAAAATCGGCTCTGATTTTGGCGGGACTAAAGTCAAACGGCTGCGAGCTTAGCGAACCCGAGCTTAGTCGCGATCACACCGAGCGCATGCTAAAAGGTATGGGTGCTAGTTTGCAAATTTTACCCCGCGGCGTCAAGGTTGAACCGATGAACGCGCCGCTAAAACCGCTTGAAATTTGCGTTCCAAACGACCCTAGCTCGGCGTTTTTCTTTGCCGTAGCCGCAGCGATAATCCCGAATTCCCACATCGTGCTAAAAAATATGTTGCTAAATAAAACGCGCGTGGAGGCCTTTAAAATTTTAGCCAAAATGGGCGTGCAAGTAACGTTTAAAGAAACTTCCGACACATACGAAAGCATCGGCGAAATCGAGATAAAGCACGCGCCGCTAAAGGCCGTGGACGTGAGCGAAAATATCTCGTGGCTGATCGATGAGGTGCCTGCGCTTGCCATCGCATTTGCAAATACGCAGGGCACAAGTAGCGTGAGAAACGCAAAAGAGCTTCGCGTTAAGGAGAGTGACCGCATCGCGATCATGGTGCAAGGGTTGCGAAAATGCGGACTTGAAGTCGAAGAATTTGAAGACGGCTTTAGCGTAAAAGGCGGCGAGGCAAACTGCGCTATTATAGATAGCAACGGCGATCACCGTATCGCGATGAGTTTCGCGGTGCTTGGGCTAAAATGCGGAATGGTTATAGAAAAGAGCGAATTTATCGCGACTTCGTTTCCAAATTTTAGCGGGATTTTAAGACAACTTGGAGCTAGCGTTGAAGATTGAGCTTGCTAGCAGTTACGGATTTTGTTTTGGCGTCAAGCGCGCTATAAAAATCGCCGAAAACGCTAAGGACGCCGTAACTATCGGACCCATCATTCACAATAACGACGAGATAAACCGCCTAAATAAAAATTTTAACGTTAAAACACTTGAAGGCATAAACGAAATCGACGGCGAAAAAAAGGCAATCATTCGCACGCACGGTATCACAAAGGGCGACCTAGCAGAGCTAAAAAAAAGCGACATAAAGGTGATCGACGCGACGTGCCCATTTGTGACCAAACCGCAGCAAATTTGCGAGAAAATGAGTAAAGAGGGCTACGATATCGTGATATTCGGCGATGAAAAACACCCCGAGATAAAGGGCGTAAAATCATACGCCGTCGGCAAGGTTTTCGTCGTACTAGAAGAGAGCGAGCTAGAGAACGTAAAACT
>NZ_CALKTQ010000258.1 GCF_937997465.1 uncultured Campylobacter sp.
ACGCTAAATTTTTGCGGGCTGTCGCTGCTTTTATAAAAATTTCTAAAAATCTCGATCGTATCGCTTAAAAGTATGGTCGCGGCCTGCCCCTTTTGCAGCATACTCTCTAGCGTCGCGGCGTCTAGCTTGCCGTCTTTTTGCAGCATGAGCAGGCTTGAGATCATCAAATTTAGCGAATTAACCGGCTGGATAAACTGATGATTTATGCCGCTGATTAGCTCGCCTGCCTCGCTCATACGCGCTTTGTGCTTGAGTAAGGCTTCGTAGTCGTCTTGCAGGTTTTTGATTTTTGAGTACATAAAGTTATGGAGGAAATTTGCCACGAGCGCTAGTACCGCGAACGCAAAAAGCAGAGTAAGGGCGTTTTTTAGCGCGGAGTTAAGCAGCGCGGCGAGCTCCTTTTCGTTATCGGTGCCTGCGCCGATGAACCAGTTTAGCGTGGGGATCTCGGCGACTGAGATAAAATTTGAGCCGATATTTAGGCTCGTGATATCCTCGCCCCGCAGGAAAAGCTCTTTAAATTTATCCTCGATCTGCTTTTTTAGCGCCGCATCCTTCATCGGCGTTAAAATTTCGCCGCCGTGCGTGACGATGAAGGCGTAAGAATCTGGCGCTAGCTTAAATTTCTCCATATTTTTTAGTATGTTTTGCAGCTTCACCACGCCGCAAAACACCCCCGCAAACGAGCCGCCGTCCATGACGGGCACGCATAAATTTAACGTCGGCTCGCCTAAAATTTTATGGCGCTGCATAAAATTTACCGTGGGTGCGAGCGTGCTTTTGGTCTCCTCAAACCACACAAGTCCCGTGCGCAGGCTCTTTGGCATCGCTTCATCGCCCTCTAGCTTCTTGCCGTCCACGAAGATCTCTCCGTCCTCGCGCAAAAACTGCAAGGCGTCAAATTCTGCTGAGTTTTCTTTAAAAAGCCGTATGAAGTCGCCGAGCTTTTCGTCGTCTCGTATCGCGCCTGCGTTTTGCATAAATTTAGCCGCGCGCACCAAGGAGTGTAGCCGCTCATCCAGCCAAAACGAGAAGCTCCCGACGATATTTTCGCTCGCGGTGATCTTGTTTTTATCCGCGAGCGTCGTGATCTGCGCCTTGGCGTCCTCGTAGTTTTTCACGCCCAAAAGCACCACGAAAAGGCTTGCGAAAATGATGATGAAGTAAATTTTAAAATTATGTTCGCGTAAGGCTTTCATGCGGCGAGTATAGCAAAATCGGTCTAAATTTAGACCGATTTAAGCTTTTTTCATAGTTAAAATTTTGCAAATAAACATCGCGGCAAGCACGACGAAGCAGACGCTAAAGCCTACGAGCGTGCAGTCTGCCATCGACATAAATTTGCTTGATGGGATCAGGTACCAGCCGTCCTCGTAAAGATCGACGAGATATTTCTGAAAGCCGTCTAGCGTGACGCCCTCGGGCACTAGCGGATTATCGTAGCCGCAGTCGCCCGTAGGCAAAAACCAATCGGGCGCCCACCGCTCAAGCGGCAAACCAAACGGATAGTGCGGCTCGGTCGAGCAGCCCTGCACGCCAAACGGATCGTTTCCGTGGACGGCATCGTGGATCTTGGCGAGCTTTACGCTATACATTATGCCTTGGATCGCGCCCCAAAACGCTAGCAGGTAGCCTACCGCGGCGAGGAGCAAATTTTTAGGATTTATGATCGCGACCAGGCCTCCTAGCGCCATACATAAAAAGGCAAAGCGGATATAGACGCACTGCTCGCAAGGCGGCATATAGACGTAGTTTTGAAACAGCGAGTGCGCTAGGATCACGAGTCCCACGCTCACCGCTATGAGGATCGCCCACGGCAGGCGGCTATCTGCGAATTTCGCTATTTTTTCCGCAAATTTCATGCCTGCGCCCTATTTTTTGAGCAGCTCTTCTACTAGCTGCGCCATACCGTCGATGGAGCTGATGGACTTCGTCATGATGAGGTATTTGCCGTTTACGACAAAGGCCGGTACGCCTTGGATCTTGGCTACGTCGTAGCTCTCGTCCCATTTTTTAAGCAGTTCGGCGACCTTTGGGTCCTCTAGCTTTTTTTGATAGTCCGCTTCGCTAATGCCCGCCGCATCAAGCCCCGTCTTTAAAAACGCAGCTTCGTCCTTACCATCGCTCCAGCGCTGCTTTTGATCATGATAGGCTTTGTAGTAGGCAAATTTTGCTTTTTTAAACAGCGAGTTTTCATCCAGCAGGCTCACGCCCTTTTCCTCGTCCATCACGGCTAAAACGGCAAAAATTTTACTCGCCGCCTCGCCGTATTCGCCCTTGGTTTTTAGATGAAACGGCACGTATTTTAGCCCCGCGACCTTTTCGACGACCTTCGGAGTGACGGTTTTGTCGTATTTATAGCAAAACGGGCATGCGTAGCTAAAGACCTTAACTAGCGTGTTTTGCTCTACGGGTAGCGGTTTTTCGAGCTTTACGTAGTCCTCACCCTCGGTAAATGCGGACGCGCTAAGGGCGCCGAACATCGCTACGGCTAAAAAGCCTTTGCTAAATTTAGAAAGTAGATTCATGGAATGCTCCTTAAAATGATTTTGTTTGCGTTAATTTTATATTCTCTCGCCGCCGCAAAACTCACGCTAAGATAAATTTTAGATTAAATTTATAAAATTTCGACTAAATTTTGGCACAAAAGTCAAAATTTGAAATTATTTTTTATAATTAAGCAAGTTTTAATAAACGCGTGATTTCTACGTTAGCGAGGTTGATTAAAATTACGATATCAAACCAATTTCAAAGGAGAATAAGATGAAGCGAACTCTTTCTTCATTTGCGCTAGCTGTGGCGCTTTTAGGCGGTCTAAGCACGGCCGCGCTGGCTATCGGCGGACCTAGCGGCGCACACATCGACTACGGCATCCCGGGCAAGATCGGCGAAGTAGTCGTAAACCCATACGACATCGCGCCTTTAACGGCGGTGATCAAAAACGGCGGCTACACGCTAGCAAACGCAAAAGTCACCATCGTACCAAAGCCGGGCGGTCAGGTTATCAGCTATAAAGTCGCCGACAAGCACCTTCGCACGCACGGCGGAATCCCTGTTTTCGGACTTTACCCTGACTATCAAAACACCGTCGAGGTCGAGTACGATAAAATTTACAAGGGACAAACCGAGCACGTAAAAGAAACCTATAAAATTTACGCTCCTGCGATTTATTTGGAGAGCTCGGGTATGCCGTCTCAAAAGGGCGCGCTGTTTGATAAAATCGAGGTCGTGAAGGCTCCGAGCGCTAAATTTGCTAACCGCCTTTACTACGTAAATAACTTCGTAAATAAAACCGGCAAGGGCACCAAAGTCGTGTGGAACAACCCTGCAGGCGGCGCGATCGAGTGGAACTACAGCCCGAACAACTTCATCCTTGACACCAAGGGCGAAGTTCGCTGGTATCTGGAGCCGAGTAAAATTTACGACCTCAAGCAGCCGTTTAGCGCGGGCGTCATGATGGGCTTTAAACAAAACGACGACGGCGCGATGACGTGGGGCTATGGGCAGCGATACGCCAAATACGACATAATGGGCCGCGAAATTTTTAACCGCGAGCTACCTGCGGGATACAACGACTTCTCGCACTCCATGGACGTTGCGCAAAATGGCCACTACTTCCTCCGCGCGGCAAACGTCAACTATAAACGCGCCGACGGCAAAAACGTCCGCACCGTGCGCGACGTCATCGTCGAGGTCGATCGTGACGGCAACGTCGTGGATGATTTTAGGCTGTATGAAATCCTAGATCCGTACCGCGACATCGTGCTAAAAACGCTCGATCAGGGCGCGGTGTGCCTAAATATCGACGCTAGCAAGGCGGGCCACACCGCGAGCGCGGACGAGCTAGCCGCGATGGATACGAACGAAAAATGGGGCGACATCGTGGGCTCGGGTCCCGGACGCAACTGGGCGCACGTAAATAGCGTGGATTATGATCCAAGCGACGATAGCATCATCATCTCCAGCCGCCACCAAGACGCCGTCATCAAGATCGGCCGCGACAAAAAAGTCAAATGGATAATGGGCGCACACAAAGGCTGGAAGGACCAGTTTAAAGATTATTTGCTCCAGCCGGTAGATAAAGACGGCAAAAAGATCGTCTGCGAGGACGAGTACTCAAAATGCCCGGGATATGAGAGCGAGAAGGGCGGATTTGACTGGCAGTGGACGCAGCATACGGCATTCCGCATCGATAGCAAGTCCAAAAAGGGCATAGTGTATCTCACCGTCTTTGACAACGGCGACACCCGCGGCATGGAACAGCCTGCGATGGCGGGTATGAAATACTCCCGCGCGGTCGTTTATAAAATCGACGAAAAAGCTAAAACCGTCGAG
This sequence comes from uncultured Campylobacter sp., assembly GCF_937997465.1. Lineage (GTDB taxonomy): Bacteria > Campylobacterota > Campylobacteria > Campylobacterales > Campylobacteraceae > Campylobacter_A. The sequence goes on from NZ_CALKTQ010000258.1 coordinate 4,336, forward strand.
CAGGTCTGGGAATACGGCAAGCAGCGCGGCAGCGAGTGGTACAGCTCGGTTACTTCGCTAGCGCAGTATCAAGACGACCTAGATAGCGTGATGGTTTACTCAGCGGTTGCGGGTATGCAGTTTGACATCGCCAAAGGCCGTCCAGTCGGCGTGCCTAGCCCTCACATCAACGAGTTTGAATGGGGCGCAAAAGAGCCGTCAATCGAGATAAAAATGACCAACGCGATGGGCTATCAGGCGTTTCCGTTTAGCCTAGAAAAGGCGTTTGAGAAGTAAAATTT
>NZ_CALKTQ010000259.1 GCF_937997465.1 uncultured Campylobacter sp.
TTTACCAAAGACGACGATAGCGATACGAACGACGAGATCACCGAGTGTAAAAATGCTATATCAGAGCTAACCAAAGCAAAATCTCGCTTCGGATATAACCCAAATTTAATTATAGCGCCGGGATTTAGCCACGAAGATGCCGTAAAAGGCGAGATAGAAAAAGTAGCTACCAGGCTAAAAGCGACCGGCATCATAGATCTAAAAGTCCAGGACGCGGCCACAGCGATAGTAAAGATGGGGGACTTCGGCACTAGAAGGCTGGTTGCCGCATATCCTAACGTCAAGGTTTGGGACGACGAAACGAACGCTTACGTCTATGAAGGGCAAAGCGCTAGAATAGCGGGGATGATAGCTCATACGGACGGTGCAAGCGAGTTTGGATATAGCGACAGCTACTCAAACAGGGTTATGATAGGAGTTTCGGGCACGGAAATAGACGTAGATTTCGAGCTTGGCGAGACGTGCACGGCTGATGAGCTAAGGGCGGCTAAAATTTCGACCGTCATCAGAGAAAGCGGCTTTAGGGCTTGGGGCGGAGAGACTAGCGACCAGGATACTATATGGAAGGATTTAGCGCGCGTTAGAGTATTTGACCGTATTTCGCAGGCTTGCCAAAAAGGCGTGTTGTTTGCTATCGATAAAAAAGCCGATCAACTCTATCACGCCAAAAGAAGCGTTAGCGAGCTGCTTAGGGGGCTTGTAGGAGCAAAGGTATTGCTAGGATACGAGCTATCTTGGAGCGAGAAAAATACGCTAGCAAACATCACGGACGGTAAATTTTACCTAGACGTCAGAATGCAAAACACCCCTATCGTAAAACAGCTAACGCTTGATTTTATCTATGTCGATAAATACGGCGAAACGCTGATGAACGATTTAAATAAATAGGCGCCTTAAGAAAAGGTTTTTGGAGCAAATCAGGGGCACCCAGCTTGCGGGGACTTTAGTATTTTTGCTACAGGCGGAGCCTTTGCAACTGCAAGCAGAGGCTCCTTTAGCCAAGCCTTG
>NZ_CALKTQ010000260.1 GCF_937997465.1 uncultured Campylobacter sp.
CCGCCATCTTTTACGCCATCTTTAAACTGCTCGAAGCTAACCTGCGCGGTAGCGAGCATAAACTCGATCTCGCCCTCGTTTGCATACGGATAAAAAATCTCGTGCTCGCTCAAAATGATATCGACCTTCGTCGGTCCGCCACGCACCTGCGAGGTGTAGGTCGAGGCTTTGACGCCGTATCCGCCCTCCTCGATCTTAGCCGCTGCCAAAATCTCGCCCGCTAAAATCACGCCCTGACCACCCACTCCGACGAATCTTAACTGCCTTTTCATTTTAGCGCTCCAAAGTCGATCTTTTCGCCGTCTCTGGCGGCTTTTATCACCATGTCGTAGGCCTTGGTGTACTCCATGCGCGACTCGTCTTTATGCAACACTCCGAGCGGAAATTTACCCTCGCGCTCGTCCTCGTTCATCGCGTCAAATTTAGCCTTGCTCACCGTGCGACCGTCGATCCACTCGAGCATCTGCGTAGCTTGGCTCATTTTATTTTTGCGACCTAGATTTATGTGGCAGTTTGAAAATACGTCAAAAAAGCTGTATCCGTCGTGCTCGAAGCCCTCGGCAAATATCTTTTCCAGCTTTGCAGGCTCTATCACGCTGCTGCGCGCTACAAAGGTCGCTCCTGCGGCGGTTGCGAGCTTGCACGCATCAAAATTCGGATCGATGTTGCCCTGCTGCGCCGTCACCGTCCAAAATCCTATCGGCGTAGTCGGGCTTGTTTGGGAGTTTGTTAGCCCGTAGATGAAATTATTTATCAAAACGTGGTTTAAATTTATATTTCTACGGCATCCGTGGATCGTGTGATTGCCTCCTATCGCTAGCCCGTCGCCGTCGCCGGTTACCACGATGACGTGTTTGTCCGGGTTTGCTAGCTTGATACCTGTAGCATAGGCGATCGCGCGACCGTGCGTGGTGTGGACGGTGTTGCAGTTGATGTAGGAGCTAAAGCGCCCAGAGCAGCCGATGCCCGAGACCACGCACACGTCGTTCATATCCCAGCCTAGCTTATGGATTGCGCGGATTAGCGCCTTTAGTATCACGCCGTCGCCGCAGCCCCAGCACCACAGAGTCGGCGTTTTGTCGGTGCGTAGGTAGTCGTCGTAGTTAAATGCCATCAAATTCTCCTATTTTCTGCGCGATTTCTTGCGGGCTGATCGGACGGCCGTTGGCTTTTAGCAGCGTCTTAAAGTCGTCTCTTAGCGTAGCTTTGATTATCTCTCCCTTATACTGGCCCAAATTTAACTCGCAGATCAAAATTTTGCTAAATTTAGCCGAGATCTCGCGTAGTTTTTCGCTCGGCGTCGGAAATAGTGTGATAGGCTTAAAAAGACCTACTTTCACGCCTTTTTCGCGTAAATTTAGCACAGCTTCCTTTGCTGCGCGGGCCACGGAGCCAAATGCGATAATGCAAATATCCGCGCCATCGAGCATAAACTCCTCCCAGAGCTCTAACTCGTCCGCGTGCGCGTTTATTTTGTTAAAAAGGCGCTTGATGTTGTAATCCACGACCGCGCCGTCCTCGGTCGGAAAGCCCGTCTCGCCGTGATGCAGTCCCGTAACGTGATAGCGGTAACCGTCGAAAAATTTATTTAGCACGGCAGGCTCGTCGGCTGCGGCCCTGTATGGGCGGTAGTCCGCAGGGTCGCCGCTAAACTGCTTGCGCGAGTAGATCTCTAGCTCGCTAATCTGCGGTAGCGCGGCCTTTGCTTACATGTGTCCGATCGTCTCGTCCAGTAGCAAAAACACGGGCGTCATGAACCGCTCGGCGAGATTAAACGCGCGAACGGTCTGCGTATAGCACTCCTCTAGGCTTGAGGGCGCGATAACGATGCTGTTTACGTCGCCGTGGGTCGGGTTTTTCGCCTGCAGGAGATCACCCTGCGCCACGCGGGTAGGCAGACCCGTGCTAGGGCCGCCGCGCATGACGTTTACGATCACTAGCGGTACCTCCGCGATAAAGCCAAGCCCGATCTGCTCGGCTTTTAGCGAGATGCCGGGGCCCGAGCTTGCCGTCATCGCCTTAGCCCCGCTCATCGAAGCTCCCAGCGCCACCGAGATGCCAGCGATCTCGTCCTCCATCTGGATAAATTTGCCGCTGTGCTTTGGCAGTAGCACGCTTAGCTCGTGCGCGATCTCGCTGCTTGGCGTGATCGGATAGCCGCCAAAAAAGTTACACCCGCACTCCACCGCCGCAAGCGCGACTAGCTCGTTGCCACTAGCGATGACTTCTCTTTTGCCGCCGTTGTTATTTAAAAATTCGCTCATTGCTCCGCCTCTAATTTTTCAAATTTATTCTCTTTTACGGCGGTCGCGCGCTCTTTACTTTCGGCGGTTAGTTTGGCAAATTTAAAGCCCTTCTCCGCTACATAAATAGCAAAATCGGGGCAATGTAGCTCGCACTCTCTGCATCCGATACAGGCCTCCGGATATACCACTTCGATTGTTTTGCCTAGCACCGCGCGCGGCTCGACGGCCATCGCCAGCACGCCCGCAGGACAGCGGCTCACGCAGATATCGCACGCCTTACAGCGCGAGATATCGACCCAGACGGGGGCGTCAGTTTTTATCAGCATATTTTTCCTTATCAAATTTAACTCGTAACGATAATTTTATAGCATTTAAGTTAAATTTGGTATTTAAATCGGATAGTAAAATAAAATTTGGAGTTTTTTTGTATGAAAACGAGCAAATTTGAAACGCCCGTGCGGATGTTTTGTGATTTTTGGGGATATTGCTGTAAATTCGGCGTAGAGCAAATTTAGAAAGTCAAATTTACCGCCGCCGATCCGTAAATTTGACGACGAATTTATACGGATACGGCGGTAAATTTGAAGCGATAAGCAAAAATCAGTTAAACTTAGTTTCTCCTTACGCTGGCTTTGCCAAATCCCGCAAATCTATTTGACGCAAGACACGACGTATTGTTATTTTTGCAAGATACGACATAGGAGTTTAGCTCTTTGTTGCCTTTTTTACGCGTGTTTTTATTTTTTAGATTCATAAAATCCACCGCATTTTTGCCTCTTGAGTTATGCGTAAAGCCAACCGTGCCATCTTTTTCTACGCTACTTACTATGCCTACGTGAGTGATGATTTTTGCTTTTTTGTTATTTTTCGTGCTTCTAGTCGTGTTGTTGAAAAATACCAAATCTCCAACCTTCGGATCGTCAAAGGCGATCAGATTTTTACTCTCGTAAAGCTTAAACATAGCTTCGCTTTTTAGACCGTGCTTAGTGTAAAATTTATCGAGCTCCTTTTCGTCGAAAAAGTCTCGATTTAATTTTTTATTCACAAGCGTCACAAAGCCCGAGCAGTCGCCGCCGTCTCTTTTACCTATATATCCTTGCAGGAGATTTAGCAGGGCCGTTTCTTTTGCGTCGAGTCGGTCGCCGGTTTTACCATGAAATGTCTTGCTTCCCCAATTTTGGATTTTATCCTTTTCTAGCGAAGTAGTAGCTTGGGTTTTACTTTGCTTCGTTAACAGCGTATTTTTGGGAGCGCTTGGCGAAACATTAGCGCAGCCTGAAATAAAAGTCGCCAAAAATAGCGCGCAAATTTGATTCGTTTTTATCTTGGATTTTATAAACATCAGCTACGCGATTACCCCGCTTTCTTTTAAAAATTTGATATTTACGGCAGTTTGCGATTCGCCTTTTTCAAGAGCCGCTTTTTCCTCCGCGCTTGGTTGTTTGATCTCGCGCACGCCGCCCTTGCCTAGCTTAACGAGCCTACCGCCCGCGCACTCGCCCTCTATCACGCAGCAGCTTAGCCACTGTTCGCTGCCGGTTTTTATCGCCTCGCACATCTTGGCAGCAGCCGCGCCAGGAGCGTAATACGCCGACGTGCCAAGTAGCTTAACTATCTTTGCGCCGCCCGTTTTGGCCTCCTGCGCTACCGCGTCAAATTCGCCGCCCAGATCCACGCTCACGTTGCTTTGTAGCGCGACCATATCGTCGTTGTGAGAGCCTATGATGTGTGCGCTAAATGCGCTGTTTTTTAGTCCCGTTTTTTGAGAGATCTCGTATTTTAGGCGCGCAGAGTCTAGTTCGCCAGCCATCCCCAGCACCCTGCTTTTATCAAAACCGCTCGTTTTATAGACTAGATACGTGAGCGCGTCAAGCGGATTAGTTACGTTTATGATGACGCAGTTTGGGGCAAATTTGGCGATTTTTTCCACCGTACCTTTTACGATGCCTGCGTTTTTTAGCAGCAGATCTTCTCTAGTCTGCCCCTCTTTTCTAGGGCTTCCGGCGGTCACGACCACGATGTCACTATCCTTAACTAGCTCAAAATCATCCCCGCCAGCGACTCTAACGTCCAGACCAAAAACCGCCGCGCTCTGAGATAGATCGATCGCCTTTGCGCGCGCCACGTCGCCAAATATATCCACTAGCGCGATCTCGTCTGCGATGCCTCTTAGCAAGATAGCGCTAGCCGCGCTTGCACCTACGTTTCCTGCTCCGATAACTGAAATTTTCATTTTTTTCCTTTTTTATAAAATTTGATTTTGTAAAATTTGATTAAATATTGCACTCGGCCTCATCGCCGCGCTCGCCTTTTTATCATCCGGCTTATAGTATCCGCCAATATCAACCTTTCGTCCTTGCGCCGTGTTTATTTGGGCCACGATCGCGCTCTCGTTTTGCGCGAGATTTTGGGCGACGATTTTAAATTTGTCGCCCAGCGACGTGCCGCTAGCGGCAAGCTCGCTCGCCCAGTAA
>NZ_CALKTQ010000261.1 GCF_937997465.1 uncultured Campylobacter sp.
TCATCTCTCAAAGCCAAAACATAGCAAGAGTAAATCAAGCCAGAAAATACGATGCACCTTTTTATAAAGTTGTAGCCATAATGGACTCTAAGACCTCAGACATATGCCGCTCTATGAATGGGCGAGTCATACCGGCAGAGCATCTAGAAAGACAAGCAAACGCTATCACCGCGGCAAGGAGCATGGCTGCTAAAAAGGCGGCCGCCGTATGGAGAACTGCGCCCTATCTTGGCAGAAGCGACAAGATGGATGCAAACTTTGGGCTTCCGCCATATCACTTCCGCTGCCGCACCGAAGTAGTGCCGGTTTGGGTAGATGAGTATGAGATCGAGGGTGTTACGATGAAAGCCACGCAAGCGCCCGGTAAGGATGAAATTTTAAGACATATCGATAAGACTGGGGTGGAGAGGATACTGGACGGCAAAGCAGCAAACGGCGAACACGGACTAAAATATAGACTACAAAAAGATGGCAATTTAAGGCAAGGCATCATAAGGGCGCTAAATTCTATAGTCGCCATCGCTCCAAAAAAGGGCGAAGCGAACAAGACGAACGCCATAAGCCAAAATGGATATTTTCTAGTATTTGACGGCGTAAGGCTGGTAACGGCGTATAAACACGATGATATAAAAGAGTATTTTAAGAAACAAAGTGTAACATTAAAACAAGAGATCATAAAAAGATGGTGGCAAGAATGAGAGAGTTTATTTTATACGTAGATACCGCAGAATGGGGCATATACGCCAAGGGTTATGAGCTCTGGAACAACAAAGACTACGACAAAAAACGCAATAAAAAATACATGTTTGCTACCCTTTGTGTAAAAGATGGACTGATCATGGGGTTTTTTGATATATCTATCGACGACGAAACTATAAAAATAGCCAAAAATGACGAGTTGATGCAAGAAACCTGCGAGTTTGAAGTTCTCATACATGATAAATTTAAAGAGCGCTTTAGTGGTACTTTTGTAGACGCGTTAAAATACGCTCAAAAGACCTTTAAATGAACTTTAAAAGACATTTAAAAAACTTCCTTTTTCGTATAGGCTCGGGCATAGTTTTAAAGGCTAAATATACCGCTCCTATAAAAACGGGCAACCTCAAAAAAGATATTCAAGTATTTGACGACCGCATAGAAGGCCTCGAGATAGAAGTCGGAAACACAAAACTAGCTCCGTACGCAAAATTCGTTCACGACGGCACCGCTCCTCACGTCATAAAACCAAAAAAGATGAAAGCCCTGGCGAACGTAAAAACGGGGCAAATGTTTGGCAAAAAAGTAAATCACCCGGGCACTAAAGCAAATCCGTATCTTCTAAACGCCGCAGAGGACTTTTTTGACTCGCAAGACTTTGGCAAAGTCTCGCAGCGAGCGCTTTTGTAAGTCGAAAGATAAAGCATGAGCGTAGAAATAAACGGGCTTGAACAGATAAACCAGATGCTAAAGCGGCTCGAGGAAGGCAATGCCCTATCTCAAAGCACCTTTGATACTATCGGCAATATGATCTCAAACTCCATAGAATTTGCATTTGAAAACCAAAAAAGCCCGTTTGGGCAGAGCTGGAAGCCGCTTAAACAAAGTACGCTAGCCCAAAAAGTAAAAAGAGGCGGTTCGGAGCGCATACTGCGAGATAGCGGGCATCTGGCGGATAATTGGCATATAGCGTCCGATAGTAAAAGCGTAACCGTCTCGAATAATAGCTCGCATAAAGGCTTTGCCTACGGGCTATCTCATCAGTTTGGCGCAAACGCCGGACGCGGACATAAGTCAAAAATACCCGCTCGTCCTTTTTTGCCGGTCGATGAAAACGGAAAGCTGGAGCCGAATTTAGAGGAAAATATCAAGCGCTTTTTGGCTGCCGAGATAGCTAATAAGTTAAATTGACTTTTGAGGGTGAAAGGGCTATAATCATCTATGGCGCGAAGATGTGAACCCTAGCGGGTGCGTAACCACAGGACTAATACTCCGATGTTGCAGGTTCGAGTCCTGCCCGCGCCTACTACTTTTTGATTTTTACGAGTTCCCCGCCTATTAGCGCCTTTTCAAAATCGTCAATATCTACTTTGTCAAGCGTTATTACATAGTTGCTTTGCTTAAATTTATGGATAATCTTGCTGATTTCTATAGGAATTAAATTTATCTTCGTTTTGTCTTTACTGTCGTTAAATACGAATATAATGTTTTTATGTCTCTCTCGAAGATCTGCGTAGGCATTAGTCTCGTCGTTAAGTACCGATACGATTTGTTTCATCTCATCCACTCTAAAAGCGTGATCGTAGGCTGCTTTACGCTTCGGACTTGCGTGTGATAGGTGCTTTTTTGTTAGGATTATCCCGCTGCTATTTACGTCTAGCCCTAAAATTTTACTCGCGGCTTTTGCTAGAGCTTCGCCCAAAAATCCCACTTGCACCATATTTATCGGTGTTTTTGGATCATTCTTTATGATGATTTGCTCTACGGCCTCGTTTAACCCTTTTTGCCAAACGTATAAATTCTTATCCTGCTCGTAGTTTTTAAGATCGTTTTTTACTATATTTTTTAGTTCGCCGCTTAAATTTGCGGCCTTTTTTGCTAGCACGCTATCTAGGTTCTGGGCGCTTTTGCCCGGATTATATGCCCAGTCCTTGCTCGCTACATTTAGGGGCGTGCGGGGCGGCGACAATATAGAAAAATTTAAGGCCGAGATCGAGGATAAAGGCCTAAGCTATCTATCGGTTATGGGCGCCATTGATGCCGCTATCGAGGCCGAACGCTCAAAAAAGTAGAGAGGCTGCTTGCCTACATTGAGGCAAAAATGAGCCCGGACGAGTTCGGGCTTGATTATTACGAGGCTCTTATGCTTCGGGGGCTTCAAACAGCAAGCGTAGTAAAGCGAGACTTTAACGGCGGATATTTTGAATGCGAAACTATCGTTTTAAAGGCTTTTTGTAAGCGTTTTAAAATAGATTTTTTGTGGATGTTTGAAATTTCAAAGGCGTTTAATAGGATTT
>NZ_CALKTQ010000262.1 GCF_937997465.1 uncultured Campylobacter sp.
AAGCACAAGTTGCACAGCTTTACGTAGCGTTATTTAATCGTGCCCCTGAAGGCGCAGGCTTTAACGCATGGGTGGCGGCGGGAGCCAATAAAACCCAAGCTCAGCTAGCCCAGCTAATGCTAGAGTCCCCTGCGGCTTTGGCATACTATGGAAATACGATAGATAGCGATAGAGACTACATCGAAACAATATATAAAAACATCCTGGGCAAAGACTATACTCAAGATCCAAACGGTATCGATTCGTGGGTTTTGCACCTTCAGCTAGGTCACAGTAGAGGTGAAACTCTAGTTAAATTATTTGAAGTTGCAACTTCCGACATCGCAAAAGCGGCAGATCCTGTGGCGGCTAAGATTTTTGAAAACAAGACTGCTATATCTGCTTACATGGCTGAAAAAATACCAAACATTCAAACCGATAGTTCAGGCAACTATGATTATGGAATATTCCAAGAAATTATTAGAACGACCACGGCTACAAATTTGGATGAACAGAAGGCTAAAATCGATGCCTTGGCAAGTGCCACCGTGCATACGCTAAACAACACGACTGAAACACTAACCGGAAGCGCGGGCGTGGATATATATAGCGCGGTCGTTAGCTCATTTGCTGATAAAAATACCCTTGGCGTTGAAGACAAGATAGACGGCGGGGCCGGTAATGATATGTTGAATGTTAAAATCGACGATAGTTTTACTGGCTTTACAACCGGATATGCTAAAAATATTGAGGGACTAAATTTAGTCAATACTTCAAATAGCCAAAGAGTATTTAATGCAGATAAGGTAGAGGGCTTGCAGTCCGTGTCTACTCATGGTGCAAACGGCGTTAGAGTAACAAATCTATCTAATATAGTCGATCTAACGGTAATAGATCAAAAAGATTCAACCGAAGTTGGTATCGCCTATAACACTGATCTAGTAAAAGGTAATAATGACGCGCAAAATTTAATCCTAAACAATGTGGGCAGGGTTACTCCGGATACGGAAGCCGACAGCCACAAAAACTCTCTTAAGGTCAAATTTAACGGTATCGAGACTTTAAATATTACGACTAGAGAAAACGCTAGTTATATAAAAGAGGTGGAAAATAAGTTTATCACGGTAAAAGGCGAGGCGGATTTAACTATATCCACCAAAGATAAAAACCCAGATGCTCCATTTAAAGACTTTGTGAATAGCCTTGATGCATCGGCGCTTATTGGAAATTTGACGGCTGATTTAACCGAGTCTGCTTACTACACTAGTATCAAAAGCGGCAACGGCAATGACACGATAAAGATAGGAAAGCTTGAGTCTAACTCAGTTTCTATAGATATGGGTGCCGGCAATGATACTCTTCAGATAGAAAAAGTAGATGCATTAAAACAAATGAAACTAAAAGGCGTTGATAATATCGAAATCTTTGATAAAAATGATAGCGTGAGCGCTCTAGACTTGACTGGACAAACTGACGTTAAGAGTCTAAAAGTGGGCCAGCTTGATCAAACGTTAGTTGTTACAAGCTCTAGTATAAAGACTATAAATTTAACGGATAAAGTAGACTCAAAAGCTGCTAGCGCAGGAAACGGTCACGGCATATTGCATATAAACGACAAATTTGTTGACACCATTAACTATGCGATAGATAATGTGACTACGCCACAAGATATAATCGGCAAAGTAAGAGTTTCTGAGTCCAAAAACCTTACTGTAAATTTGGATAAATCGGTTAAAACTGTAAATGGCAACCTTACTGATAACGCAGCTAGCGTTATTGAGGCGCCAAAGGCTACTACAATCAACGTGAATGTAAATATGGTTGAAAATTCAGGCCTTTCTCTAAGAAATATTCATGAGTTGAAGACTATAAATTTAACCAATAACAATCCTAAGAAATTTACTTTTGATATCCATGAAGACGCAAGAGTGAAAACTCTAAATATAGCTACATTGGGTGCTCTTGATGTTTTAAATAATGGCCTCAAATATATATCTGAGATAAACGTAAAAGGCCTGGCTAATATGCCTGTAGCAAGCCTAGTCGAGCTTCACAATCTTGGCTCGATAGATTCTGAAAACGGCGTAAAACTAAATGTAAATGATCTTGTTACCGTTTATCAAGGCTCAAGCCACGTAACGGCTTTAAAGGTAGGGGACGTAACTACGAAAAAGACGACAAATGCCGGTGCAAATTTTAACTTTAAAAATGTCACAAACGATATCGAAGTAAATAAATTTGACGTAGGCGGCGAGATAACTTTCGTAGCTAATAAGATCGGTAACGTGAAAATAGCAGACGAAATCAAGTCTAAGAATAGTGGCGCTACATTTGATATTAGTGATTCTAGGTTTAATGTCGAAATAAGTAGTGGTAACGGCATAGACGTTAAAAATGACGTAAACTTTACAGCCAAAGACGTAACAGGCAAAGTATCTATCGCGAATATAAAAGCAGAGAACGTAAATATCAGCTTAACTAATATTAAGGGTCAAAATGAGACTAGCGCGGTCGGGATAGGAGATATAAACGGCAACTACGTCAAAAACGTAAATATTACGCTAAAAGACGTATTAAAAGACGTTAAAGTCGGTACTCTAGACCTAAAAAGTGCTGCCGTTATAGATGGCAAGATAAAAGTAAAAGAAAGCACGAGCATAAACATTGATGCTGGAAACACAAAGGGTATCGTTGATCTTGGCAATACAGGACCTGTAAGTGCTGATAGCGTAACGGTAGACCTAAGTAAAACTATAGGTGCAAATAAGTTTGCCAGTATCGTGGCAGATACTGTAGTCTATAAGGGCTCTACTCAAACTCCACTTTCAACAGATGTTAAAATCACTATGAAGCAAGATATCAATTCAAAAGATTTTGTTGCAAATATTACTACGTCTGCTCAGGCTGATAAGTTGGTTGTAACTGCTGCTACAAAATTCTCGCTTGTTAATGGTTCTGAAAGAGTTGACGGTAATGATCTAAAAACAGCTACTATCTCGGGCGATATGGGTACAGACGCTACCGACGAGTACACATTTGACGATACCAATGCTGAAAAGCTAACAAAAATTGACTTTAGCGGCTTAAAAAATGTAGAGAAAGGTACTATAACAAATACTGCAAGTAAAGTTATTGAGAACATTAAGGCTACCGACGGAGACGATACTATTACTCTAGCGGGCGATCAAAAAGCTGCAAAAATTTCAATTGATGCAGGTGAAGGCAATAATACCATTAAGACAGGAACTTTCCTAACCCCAGGTCATGCCGACGCAGATCCAAAAGGTCAAAATATAACCATCAAAAGCGGTTCGGGCAATGATACATTCGATGTTAGTGCTTCGCTTATAGGCGCAGGCTTTGATAGCGCCAACGAGTCTCATACTAGACTTGTAACCATAGATAAGATAAATGTAGGCGATAAAATCAAATTTGCCGGCGGTACCACTGCTATAGAAAAAGTAACTCTAAATGCCAACGGAAACGCACAAGATAACTTCGCTCTTGCGGCTAAACTTGGCGGATTCTTTGATGGCACCAATAACCAAGCCGGTAAGATATATGCTTATTCATATCTAAATGATACGTATTTGGTATACAACGCTGCTGCAGGTGATACTGACTTTGGCGCAGGCGACACTATCGTCAAACTATCGGGCGTAAATATTGCCAACCTTAACACAACAGTTAATGCTGGTGAAGTTACTATTAACGCATTCTGATTTCTCCTTCTTTTCGGCAGGTTTTTACCTGCCGAACCTCTTTTTTGCAAATTTAATTTTATATAAAAATCAATTTTTAGCGATATATAATGTTTGCGATTTTGCATTTTTCTATTTAGTATCAAGTTTATGACTTTAGTCTAGATCTCCAAGCTAAAACTGGCATAAAAAAGTAGTCAAAATTGGCAATTTTGGCCGTCTATGAGCCAACTTTGATATCTTAATGTCTAAAATCAAGTCGCTCAAGGTTTTTATATAAAAATAGATAGAATAATTGTAATGTCAGATTTTGGTAAATGGCACCAAAGTATATTAAGATCTAAAGCATAGAATATAGTAGTTTCTCTATATCTCCGTCGCAAGGAGCTATGTCGTAGCTTAGCAGCTTTGCCGTATCGCAGACGAGTAGGGCGGGATCGTTTGCTCTGATAAATCGGGGATCGCTTTGCACAGCTATATCGTGTCCGCTTAGGTAGCGTAAAATTTGTAAAATTTGCTCAATACTATAAGCCTTACCAGAGCCAATGTTAAAAATTTCATTGTTAGCTTCGAGTTTTAGTAGTTGCTCGTATATTCTCACGACGTCGTTTATGTCGTTATATTCGCGCTTTGGCGTCAAATTTCCAAGTTTTATTGTATGAGCTCTATCTTTAAAATGTCGCACTATTTTTGGTATGAGGAAATTTTCGCTTTGTCCAGTACCTGTGTAGTTAAATGGGCGCGCGATGATAAAAGGCAGTCCGCTTTTAGCTATCTGCTCCTCCATAAAAATTTTACTTTCGGCATATATGCTTTGCGGATTTAGCGGAGAGTTTTCGCACACGGGCATATCTCCTCCGCCGTAGACACTAGCTGAGCTTGCAAAGATCGCCTTTTCAAATTTAACGGAACCTAGAGACTCTAGCAAATTTAGCGTACCGATTTCGTTTGCGTTTTTTATCTCGGCGGGATCGGCCATAGCAAAAGACACCGCTGCCAGGTGGATGATGTAGTCAAATTTGACGCTAAAAGCAGCTTTTATGCTGTCTTTATCAAGCAGATCAAGGCGCGTATGATTAGGCGCGCTAGGGCTCAGGGCGCCGCCTGAGACCTCGTAACTGAGCGCACAAAGGTATCGCTCCAGATAGCGACCCGTAAAGCCCTCAATCCCCGTGATAAAAACTCGCTTAGAACTCAAATCCCGCCTCGATGCGTCTTAGATCGGCTTTTATCATCATATCGCAAAGTCCCTTTAGATCAGTCTTTGCGCTCCAACCGAGCTTTTGCTTGGCTTTTGAGGCGTCGCCTATTAGTAGATCGACCTCCGCGGGTCTAAAAAATGCCGAATTTATCTTTACGATTACGTCGCCCTTATCGTTTAGCCCGACTTCGTTTATGCCTTCGCCCTCAAATTTTATTCCGATATCTAGCGCTTCAAAGCTAAGCTTTACAAAATCCCTGACAGTGGTCGTTACGCCGGTAGCGAGCACGAAGGTATCTGGAGTTGGCGCTTGTAGCATCGCGTGCATGCCTTCGACGTATTCTTTAGCGTAGCCCCAGTCACGCTTTGCGTCTAGGTTGCCTAGTTCCAAAGTTTTAGCCTTTTTTAGGGCGATTTTTGCGGCTGTATTCGTGATTTTTCTCGTGACGAACTCAAGTCCTCTTAGCGGACTTTCGTGGTTAAATAAAATGCCGCTTGAGGCGAAAATATCGTAGCTTTCTTGATAGTTTACCGTGATAAAGTGTGCATAAAGCTTTGCCACTCCGTAAGGCGAACGCGGATAAAACGGCGTCGTTTCGCTTTGCGGGACGGCTTGGACTTTGCCGAACATCTCTGATGTGCTAGCTTGGTAAAATTTGATACTTTTATCTACCGTTTTGATTGCTTCTAGTATATTTAGCGCGCCGATGCCAGTAGCGTTTGCTGTGTGAAAAGGCTCTTTAAAACTAACGCCTACGAAGCTTTGGGCGGCTAGGTTGTAGATTTCCTCGGGTCTTATTTCATTGACGACGCTTAGGATATTAAACGGGTCAGTTAGCTCAAACTCGACTAGATGAAAATTCGGCTCGTTTAAAAGACCTAGCTCGTTTAATCTCCAAAAATTCGGGCTCACCGCTCGTCTGTAACCGCCGTAGATCTCATATCCCAGATCGATCAGATATCTAGCCAGATACGCGCCGTCTTGGCCTCCGACGCCCGTGATTATAGCTTTTTTCATTATTCTTCTCCGTTTTTTAAATGTCGCATAAAATTTTGATCGGTATTTATAGCTCTAAATATTCTTAGATAAAGCCCGGCGATATTTTGCCAGCTATTTTCTTCCAGCCATTTTACGCGCTTATCATAAATTTTACCATCTATTTCATTATTTTTTACTTTTTCGAGTTGTTCTAGGATATCCTCGTCGCTAAAACCGTCCGCCGCTATCGTGATATTTTGCATCTCGCTAAAGATTCTTGACGGCGTAACTATAACGTTTTTACAAAGACTTAGAGAGACTCTGGCTGCTGCGCTACTACCCTCATCGGTCTGTCCGTACGGCAATACGATCGCATCGCAACAGCTTAGTTTTTCGTTTACAGTTTCTATCGGTAAAAAGCTTGTATGCCACTCTATTTTTTCACTCAAATTTAGCTTTTCGCAAATCTTGCGGCATCTTTGTAGCTCTGCCTCGCCGTCCGCGCTTGCGACCGGACTGATTATGACTAGTTTTGCGTCTATATTTTGACTGAATTTCGCAAAAGCTTCTAGTAGCACAGGTAGGTTTTTATGCGCAAATAGCAGTCCTAAAAATCCTACCATAAATTTGCCGTCCGTTTCCTTATGTTTGTTTTGCTCGGGCGCTAAATTTTGCGTTCCGTGCGGTACTAGCGTGACATTATCGATAAGTCCAAGCAGCCTAAGCGTATTTAGATCGTCGATACTATGGACGAATACTCGGTCGAATTCGTAAAGCGTGTCGTGCCAGTTTTGCTGAGTTTGGCGTGGGTAGTTTAGGATTTGCTTCGTACTATGAAGCGTGATAAAGCAAATTTTCCCCTGAGATTTTAGCGCGGCGATGTCTGATTTTAGCTTTTCGTCTATCTCGAAAAATGTAAAATGGTGTTGTAGCCAGATGATATTCGCATCCGTTTTAAGCCCCGATAGTAGTTTTTCGCGCTCTATTTCATAGACTTTTATATTGTCGTTTTCTTGAGTTAAATTTGACCCATCGGCGCGCTTTTGCTCGCTCCAAGTGTAAATTTGCAAATCTGCGCCCGCCCGCACAAGCTCGTCCGTTAGGTATTTTGAGTATTCGGCTATGCCGCAAACGGCGTTATATGTCGAAAAGTAGGCTATTTTTAGCTCGCTCGGCTTGTTTTTAAAGGATTTTAGATGCGAGATGCTCGAGATGAAATTTAGCGCATTTTTCTCGCCGAACATCATTTCATCGACCTTGTGCTTTAGTGGTTTTATGTCCGGAGCACGGTTCTGTAAAATTTGCTCTGATGCTTTGATAATCTTTTCGCCTAGATCCTTTACGCTAGGCTCCGCCCAAAACGAATAATTTAGATTAAAATGCGTAACCGCGGGCGCGAATTTATACCCAATAAACTCGCAGCTGTCGTCCAAAAACTCGCACTGACCGCTATAGTCGGTGGAGATAACGGGCTTTTCGTAATGTACGCCTTCGATTGCCGGCATATTTAGTCCCTCGCCGCGCGTCGGTAACACGACGATATCGCACTGCTCATAAAGGTTTGCCACGTCAAGCGCGGTTAGATCTTCGTCTAGTATGACGCGGATTTTGCTTCGGTATTTTTTATCGACTAAAAGCTCGATTTGTTCGGTTACGCTGTTGTGCGGATTAGGGAAACTTTTTATCGTTAGGCTTAGCTCGAATTTAGCTTTTTTGCAAGCTTCGTTAAAGGCTCGTAGCAACACGTCGGCACCCTTTCTAGGTAGGCACGACGAGATGTGAAAGAGCTTTATCTCGCTCTTTTGTTCGCTGTTTTCTTGCGAAACGCTTGGCGCAGGCGGCGTTTTTAGCGGTATATCGGCTACTTTTACGGGCGTATAGCAGCCGTTATCTATGAGGATTTTTTTGATGAAGAATGTCGAAACCAAAATGCCTTTATACTTGGAGTTTAAAATTTCTATCGTTCGCTGCGGGATGCGCGACTCCTCCCAGAAAAATACCGCGATCTCAAAGCCGTATCCCTCGCGCACGTCTTCTATTAGCGGGTAGTGGTGGTAGATCGCGACCTTGTCGTCGGTTCTGATTGCGGGTGCTTTTTTATCCGGTACTATGCTTCTTAGCGTTTCGTACTCGTCTTTGGTTATCGCGATGTCCTCGATTTTATCGAAATAGTTTGCGTGATAGCAGATAACAAAGACGTTTTTTACTTTGTTTAGTAGCCTAAATATGATGTTTCTGTTTATCGCGGCTAGGCTGTAGTGTCCGCTTATGTTGCCGATTACCGTTAGCTCGTTAAAGTTTTCGTTAAATTTGAGATTTTTCAGCTCCAAATTTTGCTCGTACTCTTTTGAGTGCTTTAGTTCAAAAACGTTTGGCTCGAAAACGCCCTCTTGCGAGACGTATATATCGTCTCTTATTTGCCCTTTGAGGCTAAAAATTTTTGCCCTAAGAGCCGGAAATTTATTTAAAAATATCTTGAGATTCTTTTTAAATTTAGGATTGTTATTTGCCGCCTTTTCCGTCAAATTTATACCGAATTTGAGTGCTTTTTTGAGATTATCTTTAGCTAAATTTTTACAAAATCTCAAAAACTTATATACCCAAATAAGCGGCTTTGCGACTCTTTTAAATTTAGCGACGAAAATTTTAAGATGCTCGATATCGTTTTTGATAATGGGAGCTTCGTTTTCTAGGACGTAGACTTTGTGGTTTAGCGCGAGATATTTGCCGAGTAGATTTTCTAGATCTTCGTGCAGGCGCGCATTTTCGTTTTGCAAATTTGCGATTTGATTTTTGCTTTCCATCAGCTCGAGCGAGCTTTTCCAAAGAGCCTCTTTTGTCTCCAAAGAGCCCTTCCAGACGTCGTTTTTTAGCTCAAGCATCTGAGTTTTGTTTTCAAATGCCGACACGTCGAATCTATCGGCCAACTCTTCAAAGCTATAGCCGCTTTTGGCCGCATTTAAAAACGCTTCGCGCGTTTTTTCGTCGCCGTTTTTAAGCCCCAAAACCGCGTAATCAAGCCCGACGCTGCTCAAAACGTCTCTTAGCGTAACGTTTTGGTTTTGTAAATCCTCGCTAAAGCTCAAATTTGAGTTCAGCCTCATCATAAACGTATCGCTAAAGCCCTCAAATTCGCACAGATACTCAAGCAGCATCGGCGGGATAGGCTTTATGTGCGTCGCGTCTAGATAGAAAGTTAGCGTAGCGACGCGTAAATTTTCTGGGTTAGGCGTTTCAAGTATCAAGATGCCGCCGTCTTTTAGAACTCGGCGCGCTTGTTTTATTAGCTCGCAAAGCTCGCTAAACTCTAAATGCTCTGCAAGTTGAAAGGTGCTAACGAGCGCAAGGCTTGAGTCTTCTAGCTCACTTAAAAACTCTATTGCGCCTTGATTTTTGGCCTCAAGTGCGTTTTTTTCGCACTCTTTTATCATCTCGTCGCTAATGTCGCAACCGCGCGCGATAAAGCCGTTTTGCTTTAAAATTTCAAGCCATTCGCCTCTACCGCAGCCTAGATCGACCGCCGCCGGCTTTTCATCGTTTTGTTTTAAGATTTGCAAAAACGGCTCATAAGCAAGCAGGCGTTTTTTGATCTCGCTCCTCTGGCCTCTAAATTTATCTTCGAAACTTTTATAAAATTTATCCATTTATTCTCTTTATTTCCAAACTCGGTTCAAGATACGCAAGGCCGACAAAATCGGGCTTGCTAAAATTTACGACGTTAAAAATGATCGCGTTGTCGCGCCATTCGTAGTTGTTTTGCAGGTGGTTGTCGCTATCGTGTAGCGCTAATGTGACTGAAAACGATCCGACGCCCAAATTTGCGTCAAATTCAAAACTAAAGTCGTACTCCTCGCCTTTTTTGAGATTTTTTAAAGCTTGCTTTAGATGGTAAGTGTTTGTGCCGTAGACGACCTGCGAGAAGCGATTTTTGATCTGATAGCCCAGTACCAGCGAGGGCAAATTTTCGTTTGCTTGCACCGTTACTTTTAGTTTGATTTTTTTGCCGACTTCTAAATTTTGTATCTTTTTACCTGCGGCATCTAAAATTTCAACGTTTTTTATGCAGGCTTTTTTGTTGCCCGATATTGTTGCTGTTTTGCCGTTTTCTAGGGCTATTTGCGAGATTTGTACGTCTTGTTTTTTTGAGATTAGGGCGTTGTAATAATCAAGTACGGCTTCAGGCTCTCCGTCTTTTAAAATTTGCCCTTTTTCTAGCAAGATTACTCGGTCGCAGATCGATTTTATCGCACCGCTATCGTGCGAAACGATGATGAGCGTAGTGCCTAGGCTTTTAAATTCTTTTATCTTGTCAAAGCTTTTATGCTGGAAATACACATCGCCCACCGATAGCGCCTCGTCGATGATGAGTATATCGGGGCGGTTTGCCGTAACGACCGAAAAAGCAAGGCGCATCTGCATGCCGCTACTGTAAATTCGCACGGGATAATCAAAATACTCGCCTATCTCGGCAAAGTCTTCGATGTAGGCTATTATTTCGTCGATTTGCTCTTTTGAGTAGCCCATGAGAGAGCATGACTGATAGGCGTTTTGTCTACCCGTTAGATCGCCGTGAAAGCCCATGCCTAGTTCCAAAATAGACGAAATTTTAGCACTGCTCGTTACGCGGCCGCTTGACGGTTTTAGCGTGTGCGATATGATTTTTAAAAGAGTGCTTTTGCCTGCTCCGTTTTGCCCGATTAGCCCGACTACTTCGCCGGCTCCCACGTCAAAGCTTACGTCTTTTAGCACGGTTTTTACGTTTTTTTCTTCTTTATTTTTACTAAACCACGAGGCAAATCGCTTAAAGTTGCTCTCGTAATCCAAGTAAGTTTTACAGATATTTTGAACCGATAAAATCATAAAACGTCCGCCATCTCTTCTTCGGCTCGTTTATAAACGAAAAATGCGGCTCCAAGGCTTGCCGCGCCGACAATAATGGGATAAATCAAAAGCGAAAAATCGGGCATCTTGTCGTAAATCAAAATATCGTGATAGCCGCTAACTACGCCAACAAGCGGATTTATGTAGATGAGCTCTTGCAAATTTGACGGCAAAATGCCCATCATATAAACGATTGGCGTTAGCCAAAATAAAAACTGTAATACGATGGCGATGATCTGGCCTACGTCGCGCATAAAGACGTTTATCACGCCGAAAAACAGCCCAAATCCTACGGCTAGCATTACCGTAACTAAGGAAAAGATCGGCAAAAAGATCAAATTTGCGCCCGCAAAATGTCCCAAAAAAGCAAATACGACTGCTATTGCGGCGAATAAAATGAGATTGTTTATTACTGAGCTTAAAACTACGGTAGCCGGAAGGACGATTTTGGGAAAAGACATTTTTTTGATTATGTTGGCGTTATCGGTAAAAATGCCGATGCAGCGCGAAAAAATTTCGCTAAAAAGCATCCAGCAAAACATTCCGCTCATTAGGTAGATTGCGTAGGCGTATTTGCTATCGATGCCTGGCAGCTTGGCTGAGAGTACGGAGGAGAGTATGGTTGCGTAGATGAGCACCTGGGCTAGCGGATGCAGTATCGCCCACGCTACGCCCAGCTTGCTTTTTGCAAATTTGGTTATAAACTCGTTTTTGACCGAATTTATGATAAAAAACCTATACGTATAAATATTTGAAAACAATCTTTCGTCCGATTAGCTAAATTTGCGTGATTTTATCAAATAAAGGCTAAAAATAAAGAAAAATCGAAATTTAAATGCTTAGCTTAAATTCCTCTTTTACCTCTCCGATTTCGCTTGTTTCTATTAGTCCTCGCTTCTTTAGCTCTTTGACTAAATTTTCGGACGCTTTTTTGGTTACTTCCATATCTGCATTTATGCCGCCTGCAGCCGAAAACATCCAGTATTTGTGCATCTCGGCCCACTCGAGCAGCTTGTTTACTTTTTCCATTTTAGTATCGCTGGGTGCGACCGAAATTTTGGCCAGCTCTAGTTCTTGATGATATACGGCGATTTGCAAGACGTTTTCTATATATTTTTTTAGATTTTGTCTGCTAATGTAATTTTTTAGCTTATCTATTTTGTCGATAATTTTTACTAGCGGATCAAATAGGCTTTCGTCCACTTTGCCTTCATCTTTGATCTTCATTATCTTATCGATCTTGGGAACTAGTTCTAGGAATGTTTTTTCTATTCTTTGTTTTACTTTATTTTGAGTTTGTACTTTTTTTACGATAAATTTGTAGGCTTTGAGCAAGTCTTTGTTTGCCGTTTTTTCGCCGGTTTTTTCTATGTGTGGTAGCTTTTTGATCTTTTTATCTTTGCTAAGCTCTTCTGCGGTTTCCAAAAACGGTCTTTCGGTGCTTCCTTGTATTCTGGCGCCGCCTTCCGTGCAGTTATATGTCGTGATTTGCTCGTTTTTAGCCTGCTCTATATCTTTTTCAAACTGATTTTTAAATTTGTCCCATATATAGGTCGTTCTTACTTCGCCTTCTCCGCCGTAGGCTTCTACGTATAGGTATTCATCAGCCTGAGCAAATGCATGCCCGCTGGCGTGAGATTTGCCGTCCGGAGCAAAGGCTAAATCTTGGCCTATTAAAATAATATTTTTATGCCCGAGAGCGTAAGCTAACTGATAAGCCTGGTTTGCCGTAGAGTGTCCGATGCCGAGATAGCCGTATTTTGGCATATTAAACGCCATTTCGCTTTGTTGCGGCCTCATCGTAAGAGTTAGGCGGCGCGGTAAAATATTATCTACCGTTTGTTTATGCGTTAGCGACGCTACTATAAAGTAAATATCTTCGTCTATTTTTTTGTTTTTGTTTTTAAAAAAGCTGGACGTAGCTTCTACGCGCTCGATTGATGTTACGTAGTCTGGTTTTATGCCGTGCTTTAACAAAATAGGATACGATGCGTCAAGGCTGATAACCGTAAAATACGGAGCGAATTTTTTAAGTGCCTCAAGCTGTTTATCTAGGCTCGGGCCGGTAGATACGATGATTGCCGTATCCATGAGCCCGTGTCTTTTTCTGACTAAATCCGTATAGCAATAGTTTGTAACCATCTCCGGAATATGCTCTATGTGGTGTTTTATGCCTATTAGGGTATCGTCTATGCTATTGCCGTGAGCTACCACTATTTGAGATACGGCTCTAGTGAAGTCTTTATTTATTCTCACTATATCTTCATGAAAAGTTTGATAAAATGGCGTATGGATATGCAGATTATAAGTTTTAGCGTAAGATGAAAAAATCTCTTTTGAGATTGTAAAATAAAACTGCGAGTATGTTGCGAATTCTGAGAAAAATAAAACCAGCCTTTTGCTAATCAGCTCCTCGGATAAGTCGATTAAATTTAATGCTATATAAATAATCTCTATCTCGGGCTCTACGACTATGACTTTTTGATGCGTTTCGTTTTTTAGCAAGGCTTTATAAAAAATACCGTTGCCAAGACCGTAAAAGTACATAATAGGATATCTTTTATACTCTTTTTCGGTCGACTCTAGGATGCGTAGAACATCTTTAGCCGGGCTTTCGTAGACGTATTTTAGGGTTTTATTATCGATGATGTTTATATCTATCGGATCTTTTCCTATAAAAACGTCGTATTTTTCGGTCTCTTTCATGCCCCAAAGGCGCGCGGCTAAAATTTCGTCCTGCTGGAAAAGCGCTTGTAGATTTTTTTTGAAAATAGGATTTGCGATATTTGTGACGGTTTCATCGATATTTTTATCGCCTTTGTCGCTTGTTTGATTTTCGCGAGCGCCTTTTTTTTGTAAGCTATTTAGTTTTAGGTACTCGTCCTCTTTTTTCTTAGCCATTATATATCCTCCTTTGTGATTCTCTCGCCAAATTTTACATCTCTTTTTGCTTTTTTACCCAGTAGCCCCGGTAAAAATTTAGGGTGCAGGCCGTATCCCGGGCGTACGCTTTTTACGTTTTTTTCGCTAAAGATTTCGCCCTCTTTGATATCCGCGCAAGCGTAAAGCGAGCGCGAAAAGCGGCGATTTTGCACGGCCTTATCGTCCAGCTCGTAGTTTACTTTGCCAAGCAGCGCTTCGGCGTCTCGCACGGCTTTTACCATTTCGCTAAATTCCCGCTCGTCCAAGCTAAAAGCCTCATCGACGCTGCGAACGCTTTTATCTAGGATAAAATGCTTTTCTACGATGCGGGCGCCTAGACTCACGGCTACTACGGGCGCTACGATACCTAGCGTGTGGTCTGAAAAGCCGACCTCAGCGCCGAATTTTCGTTTCATATCCGCAATCGTGCATAGATTCATCCCATCAAGCGGAGCAGGGTAGCTAGACGTGCATTTTAAAAGCGCGATCCGCTCGTTTCCCGCATCTTTGCAAATTTGCACGACGTCGGCGATTTCTTGCTCGGTTGCTATGCCCGTGGAGATGATGATCGGTTTGCCCTTGAGCGCGACGTACCGCACAAAATCATAATCCGTGACCTCAAAGCTTGCTATCTTGTAAGCGGGCGGGTTAAATTTCTCTAAAAAATCCGCGTCGTCTCTGCAAAATGGGCTTGAAAAGCAGACTAGCCCCTCGTCCCGAGCCGCCTCAAAAAGCTGCTCGTGCCACTCTCGCGGCGTCAGAGCTTGCCGGTAGAGCTCGTATAAATTCGCTCCGTCCCACAGCCCGCCTTTTATCATGAAGTCCTCGCCGCGCGAATCTAACGTGAGGCTATCAGGCGTGTATGTTTGCAGCTTTATAGCGTCCGCGCCCGCGCGCTTGGCTGCTTTTATCGTATCAAGCGCCGTTTGCAGGCTGCCGGAGTGATTTGCCGAGAGCTCGGCGATGATAAATACCTTTTCGTTCGTGTCGAAATTTGCTATTTTCATAAATTTTCCTAACTTTTAGCCATTATATCAAGTTTGCGTAAAGATAACGACATATAGCTCATTTGCTCGTCGCGCCCGTAAATTTCAAAACCAAATTTGCGGTATAGCGCGATGGCTTTTTCGTTTTCGTTGTAGGCGCATGATTTTAGCTCGCCGACCTTAAGCGTTTTGGCAGCGTATTCTACGATTGTTTGCATTAGGACTTTGCCTTTGCCTTTTAGCTCAGGATTTGCGTAAATGCCAAATTCGCACGAGTCCGCCTCGATATCCACGAAATCGATAACGCCGATGTAGTCGCTATCCTCTTTTACCAAAAAATACCTTTTCGTTTCGTCATTTTTCAAATTTGCGATAAATTTTCTGTGTTCTTGCTCGCTCACGCTTTTGTTTTTCATATACTTCGCGACTCGCTCGTCGTTTCGCCAGCGCAAAATCATCAAAATTTGCTCGTCCGTTAGATCGGTGAAATTTATAAGCTCAAGCATATCTCATCCGCCTCGTAGATCTCGCGCCCATTTGCGGCTAGCCACTGCGCCATCTCGTTTTGATTGTCCGCGACGCGCACGGCTTTAAATTTAGCGCCCAAAACCAGCGCTTCGTTTACGAGCGAGCTAGCTGAAATCACTAAAATTTCGCTCTCGTTCATCAGTCGCGCCACCTCGTTTGGGTTTATAAAAAGGCTAAAATTTGGCTCGCTATCCGCTAAAATTTGCAAATTTGATAAATTTACGTTCGCGCTCGTCGTAATGACGGCCACTTTTTTGTTTTTAGCGAGCAAATTTGAGGCGATTTTAGCCGTTAAATTTAGCGCGTCAGTGCCACCTAGCACGATGAGGTAATTAAATTTTTTCTCGCGTTTGATTTTTGCTTCGCCATAAAACTCGCTCCTAACTAGCGGCGAAAATATTAGCTCGCAGCCTTTCGGCACTAGATTTGCGTATTTTTGGGGCTGGGCGTAGATATTTACGTTTAGCAAGTAGTCGCAAAAATGCTCTTTATAGTTGTCGTCAAAGCTTAAAATTTGGACGCTCGTTTGCTCTTTGATTAGCTTTTCGTCCGCCGCGCTAATGCCGTAATGATCGATCACCAGAAGCTCAAATTTATGCTCTTTTATCAAATTTACCAGCTCATTTACATCCGCGCTTTTTAGCGTAAAAACGGGGTAGGGTATCTCGCTCGCTAGGCTACCCGGCAGATCAATACAAGCAAAGCTAACGTCTTTAAAATTTTGCGCCAAGATAAGGTCGCGTCTAACGTGTCCGTGCCCGATTTTCGAGCCACTATCGGCGCGGATGAGGGTTTTTAGGTTTGAGATTTTGTCAAAATTCATCGAGTTTTTCCGCTAAATTTAAAATCCTAAGCGTCAAACATACGGCAGCGATGAGGTAAACGGCACCGGCCGCGGCGAAAAACAGGATCTGAACCTCGTTTAGCCCGCGATAGCTGGCCGCCAGATAAAAGATGTGCAAGATCCCCGCAACCGCAAAGATCTGCATGAGCGTTCTAGTTACCGATATTTTGGCTTTTATGTAATCTTTTTGCATTTTTCCTCAGCGGTAATTTATCTCGTAAAGCTTCTGCGCAAACTCGAAATCCTCGGGCGTGTCGATGTCGCAGACCAAATTTCGCGGCAGCAAAAACGCCCTAGAATGCGCCGCAAAGATCGGTTTTTTCTCTAGCCACGCCTCACGCGTGCCGAAATAAAACGCGCCTGCGTCGTGATAGGCTCGCTCTAAATCCTGCGAGCGAGTGAGCGCAAACTGCGGGTAAAACATATTTACGGCGCCGTCATCGCCAAGCCTAATCGCGCGCTGGATAGGGAAGCTAAACTCGGTCGAGGAAAATAAAAACTCGCACTCCGCTTCCTCAAATTTGCCGTATGCCTCGCGTAAAATTTCTCCCGTGATGAGGGGCGCGGTCGCGTAAAGGCAACAGACATGAGAGTATCCGCCGCCTAGCCTTCTCGCCGCGTCCGCTACGGCGTCGCTGCTCGTGGCGTAGTCGTCGCTCAGCGCAGCGTCCCTCATAAACGGAACTTGCGCGCCAAATTTGACGGCGACGTACGCTATCTCAGCATCGTCGGTGCTCACTATGACGCGCTCGAAAACGCCCGAATTTAGCGCCGCTTCAATGCTGTAGGCTATCAGCGGCTTGCCTAGAAAATCTTTAACGTTTTTGCGCGGTATGCGCTTGCTGCCGCCGCGAGCCGGGATGACGCAAAGGGCGCGGTTTTGATTATCTCTCATCAAATTTACCGCCCTAAACCCTGCAGCCTTGCGGCGTATCAAAGCTCTTTAAAACCTCAAAAAGCGCGTCCGCGACGAAATTTGCGTCCTCTAAACTCATGCACTGATGGCACGGGATGCTAAGCTCTGCCGCGTAAAAATCCTCGGCGCTAGGCACCGAGATATCGCCGTAGCGCTCGCGGTAAAAGCTAAATTTATAAGTCGGCTTATAGTGCACCTGTACGCCGATACCGCGCTCGTGAAGGGCGGCAAATATGTCCTCTTTGGCGCACCAAAACTGGCGAAAGAGCAAGATAGGGTATAGGTGGCGCGAGCTAACGACGTCGCTAGGTAGCTTAACGGTGCTAAAATACGGGTTTTTCTCAAATTTTTCGTCGTAAAATTTGGCGATTTTCTCGCGCGCCGCGATGGTTTCGTCTAGCCTTTTTAGCTGATTTAGCCCTAGTGCGCAGGCGACGTCGGGTAGGCGGTAGTTGTAGCCAAGCAAGCTCTGGTCGCTATCCCAGAGGCGTTTTTTAGCTATGCCGTGCGAGCGGTAGAGGCGTGCTAGGCGTGCGATCTCGTCGTCGTTTGTCGCTAGCGCGCCGCCCTCAAAGGTCGTTAGTGGCTTAACGGGGTGAAAGCTAAAAATACTAACGTCCGCTTTTGCGCCGACTTTGACGCCGTTTTGAGAGCTGCCCAGCGCGTGCGATGCGTCGTCAAGTACCTTTATACCGCGCTCCTTGGCTAGTTTTAAGATAGCGTCTAAATTTACGGGATTGCCGCCGAAATCAACCGCCGTTACGACTTTGGTTTTAGGCGTGATTAGGCTTGCTAGCGCGTTTTCGTCGATATTTCCATCAAATTTGACGGGCGCAAATTTAACCTCCGCTCCAGCCATCAATGCTGCGTTTGCCGTCGCCGCAAACGTGATGGGCGTCGTTACGACCTCGTCTCCCTCTCGCACGCCAAGCGCTAGATACGCGACGTGAAGTGCGCTCGTCGCCGAGTTCATCGCTACGACGTGCTTTACGTCGACGTATTTTGCGATCGCCTGCTCAAATTCGCCGACCTTGTCGCCGCCGGTTAGCATGTCGTCTTTTAGGGCGCTCACGACGACGGCGATGTCGGAGTCGGTGATTTGTTGTCTGCTGTAGGGTATCATTTTTGTCCTTTTTCGACTTGTCTTTTTGGGGCTCGTCTTTTTCCGCTATACGTCGTTAAATTTAAAATTTTCTCGGTCACGTATTTTATATACGCTCCCTCGCAAATTTTAAATTTGCCTCGTCTAGCGAAAAAAATACTTCGCCCCGTTTTTTATAAATTTTATACGCTTAACTCAAATTCTGGCCAAATTATTTACTGGCCTCGATCATCTCCAAAAGCCCGTCTTTATCTAGCCAAATTTTATTTTTATCTGAGCTATACTCGAAATTTTCTTCCACGAGATGCCCCTTTTCGCCCAGCGCGTTTGTGCTAAAGTCGTCGTCTTTGCTCGTAAATTTGATCGACGGGCTGATCACGTAGTGGTCGTCAAACTCGTACGTTAGGTGCGCGTCGTCCTTGCCGACCATGACCTCGTGCATCTTTTCGCCAGGGCGGATGCCGATTATTTTTACGCCAAGTTGCGGCGCCATGGAGCGAGCAAGCTCGATCATCGTCATCGACGGGATTTTTGGGATGAAAATTTCGCCGCCTTTCATGCGCTCGAAATTTTTAAGTACGAAATTTACGCCCTGTTCTAGCGTAATCCAAAACCGCGTCATATCCGCGTGCGTGATCGGCAGCTCCTTCGCGCCTTCTGCGATCAGCCTTTTAAACAGCGGCACTACTGAGCCGCGCGAGCCCACGACGTTGCCGTATCTAACGACGCTAAATCGCGTTTTTTTGCTACCCGCGATGTTGTTTGCCGCGACGAAAAGTTTATCGCTGGCAAGCTTGGTCGCGCCGTACAAATTTACCGGGTTGCACGCCTTATCGGTCGAGAGCGCGATGACCTTGCTCACGCCGCACTCTAGCGCTGCGTCGATGACGTTTTGCGCGCCGTTGATGTTGGTTTTTATGCACTCCATCGGGTTGTATTCTGCGATTGGCACGTGCTTCATAGCTGCTGCGTGGATGACGTAGTCGATACCGTTCATCGCGGTCATCAGGCGCTTTTCGTCGCGCACGTCGCCGATGAAAAATCGCATCGCCGGGTCTTTAAAAACCTGCGCCATCTCGTACTGTTTTAGCTCGTCGCGAGAGTAGATGACTAGCCTTTTTGGTTTAAATTTGGAGAGTAAAATTTCGGTGTATTTTTTGCCGAATGACCCGGTGCCGCCGGTGATGAGAATGGATTTTCCGTTAAACATTTATTTTTGCCTTTCGCGGCTTGGTTTTCGCCGTACGTCGCAAATTTTAAATTTGTTTCGTCTAGCTAAAATGGTTCGCCGCTTATTTAAATTTTATTCAGCCGGAGCAAAAACCGTGCCTTAAATTTGATTCAAAATTTTATCCATAAATTTAATGCGGGCGCAGTATTTTTCGCTTTTACTTCACGCTTTGCGCTCGTAATGAGACTTTGCTACGAGGAGGCGAGGCGAATTTAAATTTTTAAGCGTAGGCTAACCGCAAAAAGGTTGTTTGGCTTAAAAATTTAAATACAACGAAGCATAAGCAAAAAAGACAAGCCCCTAAACTACTTCAAAATCCTAGGCAGAGTAATACCCTCCTGCGCCTGATACTTGCCCTTTTTATCGGCATACGTCATTTCGCACGGCTCGTCGCCCTCGATAAATAGCACCTGCGCGATGCCTTCGTTCGCGTAAATTTTAGCCGGCAGCGGCGTCGTATTTGATATCTCGATCGTGATGTGCCCCTTAAATCCAGGCTCAAAAGGCGTGACATTTACGATGATACCGCAGCGAGCATAGGTGCTTTTGCCCAGGCAGATGGCTAGCACGTTATCTGGCATGTTAAAATACTCGATCGTGCGCGCTAGAGCGAATGAATTTGGCGGAACGATGCACACGTCGCCTTTAAAATCTACCACATTTTTCTCGTCGAAATTTTTTGGATCAACGACGGTGCCGCCGATATTCGTAAAGATTTTAAACTCGTCGCCCACGCGGATATCGTAGCCGTAACTAGACACTCCGTAGCTCACCACGCCGCGTCCGACTTGCTCCTCGGCAAACGGCACTATCATAGCCTTTTCGTGCGACATTTTGCGTATCCAGGCGTCAGATTTTAGCCCCATTTTTTACCTTTATTTTAAATTTAAGCGATTATAACATAATTTAAATTTACGTAAAATTTGAGTGCCGTTTTGTACCAAAATTTATCAAATTTGAATACGTTATCAGCAAATTTTCTTATTTTTTATAATTAATTTTTAAATTAAAGCTTAGTATAATAACATATTTTAAATTCTCTTAAACGAAAGGAAAATAATGCATTCAAACACGTCGCGTAAATTTGAAAATTTACGTAGTAACAAGGGCTCAAATTTACCTATTTCGGCGCTCACCTGTTTGCTATTAGCCGCAAGCGGAGCTTATGCTTACACCGAGGCCGGAGTATCCGGAAATACTTCTAGCTGGGAGAGTGCGGAGTATAAAAAAGACTGGGGACTAGTCTCTATGAACGCCTCCACGGCTTACGCTCTAGGCTTTAACGGTAGCGGAACAAAGATCGGCGTCATGGACTCTGGCGTACTTTTGAGCCATCCCGAGTTTCAAGACGGTAGGATTCATGTCGTAAAAACTATCGGCAACTATAGCAAAAACGGCATGAGATACCCTGACGCTGCGCTAGGAAACGGCCCGATAGATAAAAATCAGCCAGTAAAAGACGGCAAGCGAAATTTTAATAAAAACGACAACGGCGTGTTTAAAAAAGGCGAAGCTTTTAGCGACGACGGTAGTTGGGTAAGGGGCGTAAACGACGCTCACGGCACCCACGTTGGCGGCACGATGGCAGCTAGTAGAGACGGTAGCGGCATGCACGGCGTGGCGTTTGGCGCACAACTATACTCCGCAAATACCGGCGGCAACGATAATATGACGTATGGACCAAACCAAGACTACAACTATTTCTTAAAAGGCTACACTGCCTTGGCCGACGCGGGCGCAAAGGTGATAAACAATAGCTGGGGTTCTAATAGGCGCGTAAATTCGTCTTTTGTGGGCGCACTGGGATATAAGCCTACTTATGGCTGGCGAGCCGTACCAGAATACGATGTTGAGTTTTACGATGTGACGGTAGCCAATCAAACTACCGCAGCAAAAGACCATATAAATTTAAAAGATATGAACGAGGCCAAAAAGGCTTATTATCAGTTCGTAACTAGCGGCGAAAAAAGCTTCTTGGACGCGGCTTACGAAGTAGCGGTAAAAAGAGGGGTTATCCAGGTATTTACGGCAGGAAACAGGAGCCTAATGGCCGAATCTTTCACGCGTGCGGCATTGCCTTATTTTAGACCGGACGCTGAGGACTACTGGATCAATGTCACGGGTCAAACCGGCGCGGATGGCTATCCTAATGATTCTAACGAATACATAAGAGGACATAAGGCGTCCTCGGATATTCAGGAATTTAACCTTGCCGGACACTCGAAGTGGTGGACGATAGCTGCGCCGGCCGAGGAGATTTATTCCGCATACGTCGAGCTTACCGACAATGCAACATACGGCAAAGCTATATATAAATCATCGGGCGGTACTTCTATGGCCGCTCCTCACGTTAGCGGAGCCTTGGGCGTCATAATGCAGCGCTATCCGTATATGAGCATGCCTCAGATTAGAGAAACTATGCTAACTACGGCTAGACAAAGGACGCTAAGAGCCGGTCACGGCGCCGGCGGCATGCTAGAGCGTTGGGGTAGCGACGGAGAAGGCGTACCTAGCAACGTCTGGGGTTGGGGCATACTCGATCTTGGCAAGGCGATGTTTGGTCCTGGGCAGTTCTTAGGAAACTTCGACGTCACGATGAATCAAAACGATATCTGGACAAATAACATCTCAGACGTCGCCATCAAATTTAGAAAAACCGAGGACGATAGCGACGCTGCGGCTTGGGCGGCTAGAAAAGCGGCTCTTAACGCCAAGTCAAATTTGAGCGCAGAAGAAAAGGCCGAGATGACCTTTGAAGCTGCAAGAGAGCAGGCTAGAGCTGCAAGAGCGGCGGAGGGCTATGAGGGCTCGCTAACTAAAAGAGGAGACGGCGCTTTGACTCTTACTGGAGATAATAGCTTTACCGGAGCTGTAAATATATACGGCGGTAAAATTTCGGCCTTAAATCAATCAATCTCAACTTCAAGAAGTATAAACGTCCACAAAGGCGGCGAGTTTGAGGTTTTAAATGCTCTTACTTACCAAACTCCAAGCGCGGGCGGTTTCGTGAGCACGACCAAGGCAAGCGACGCTACGCAAGTTAACGCCTTTATAAACGCGGGCGGCGCATTTGTAGTTAACGACGGCGCTCATAATCTAAATTTAACCTTTAAAGAGGGCTCTTTATTGAAAGCGGCTATGCTATCAAACGCCGAGCTTGCAAATTTGGCCGCAAATCCGACTCTAAAGAAAACCATAAATGCCAGCGGAAACTTCGCGGGCGTAAATTTAGCTAACGTCGAGGATAGCTATGCGTTCTTTAAAACCATTAAAGAAACTGTTAGCGGATCAAATTTAGTTCTTTCTTTGCAAAAAGGCAAAAGCATGGAGGAGGTAGCCTCTACTAGCGCCGAGAAGTCGTTTGCTAGATTGGTCGAGGCAAATCCTAGCAGCGCTATTTATTCGTCTATGCTAGGAGCCACTCATAGCGTAGCGGCGGCATACTTTGGCGCGTTTTCAAACGATCTAGACTTCAAAGCGCAAAACAACTCCGCCGTAGACTCGTTTATGCTGGCAAATTCGGTTAAAAACAAAAACGGCGCTAAAAGAGCCGATATCGACACGGGAGTCGAGCTTTGGTTGCTTAGCAGCGCTAGCAGAGTGACTTCTGACAATAACGCCGGCGGCAGACTAGGCACGAACGCATTTACAAATCTAGTGGGTGTTGATTTTCTGGTAGGCGACAGCTCAAAAGCAGGCGTATTCGTAGGCCTTGGCAAAACAAACCACAAGCTAGGCGATAGCAAAGCGGTAAAAAGCAAAGACGCGCATGCTGGTATCTACGGCGATATAGGATTTGATCCTATCAAAATCAGCCTAGGCGCTATCTACTCAAAATTTGATCAAGAAAAAAGAGTCGTTAACTCATACGCTCCTTTGGCTTACGAGTATAAAGACGCCGATGCGTCCGCTATCAGCGCATTTGCCCAGATCGCCTATACGGGGCTAAGCTATGAAAACGGCTTTAGTCTGGAGCCTTATGCAGGACTAACCTATATCCGCTTTAAAAACGACGATGTAGCAAATTCTTTGGTGCAGATCAGAAACGAGGATAGGGATTTACAAGTAGCAAGCGTGGGCGTAAAACCTAGTATCGCATTTACCATGGACGGCGTAGGCTTAGTCGCAAAAGCAGATGTAGCCTACAACCGCTTCCTAGGCGATAAAACTCCGAGCGCTCATATGAACGTTACAGGCCTTGGCGCAACTAAACTAGAGGGTGAAAAGCTAAAAGATCTAGCCACTACCGAGCTTGGTATAGAGGCTGCATTTACCAGAAACTTTAGAGTCGGCCTCAGCTATGTTGGAGCATACGGCAGCAATGTAAAATCAAACGGCGTAAACGCCAAATTTAGTTGGGCGTTTTAATCTTTCGGATTAAAAGCTTAAATTTGCCTAGAGCGAGCTAAATTTACTTAGCTCGCGACGGGTTTAAATTTGACTTCGTAAATTTGCCGCATTTTGGAGATAGAAATTTGTCTCGAAAATGCGGCTTAGAAAATTAAGCGGATAGATACGACTTGTGCCGCTGCTTGTAAGATCTCTTAACGTCTACTTCGATATTTTAGTAATTGCGCCTTAAAAAACTGCAAATGCAGTTTGGTAAAGCAACGGAAATCGTGATTAGCGTCCCCGTTAATCGGCAAGAAACCGACCGAGGATCTAATGCTAGTAGCCTTTTTCATTTAGCTCTCTATAATTATCACACCCTAGTTGAAGCCCTAGATCGCAGGCTTTGCCGTAGTACTCTTTTGCGGTAGTAAAATTCTGTCTTACGCCTTGACCATAATTGTATAAAATTCCTAAACCATTGCAGCCCAAAGCCTCTCCCCCATCACAAGCTTTTTGAAACAACTGGGCTGCTTTTTTATAATCTTGTCTTAAGCCCTTGCCGTCTTTATATAAAACTCCTAAATTAAGGCAGCCAGAAGCCCATCCC
>NZ_CALKTQ010000263.1 GCF_937997465.1 uncultured Campylobacter sp.
GGCTTTTGCGGGGTTATTTTATCTGCATGTTAGGCTGCATTTTGATACGCTGATTTTTAGAGATTTTGCGGATGGGAGGCTGGGTTGCGGTAAATTTGACGCGGCGCTTGCGGAGCTAAATTTAGCTAGCAAGCCGCCCAAAATCCGCGATATGAAAAGTCGCTGCGCCGGAGCCATTCGGCTATATAAACTAACGGCCGCGCTTACTCTCATCGCCATCGTCGCGGCTTTAGCGGGCTACTATTTGGCCTGGGTTTAGGCAACCGATCTAAAATAAATTTAGCAGTCAAATTTATGCCGCAAGCACACCGTAAAAATAAGATTTGACAAATTTGACAAGCCTACAAAACAAGGTAAAAACCAAATTTTCTCCGCAAGGCTCGCAGGCCTGCCAAATTTGCCGAATTTTATTCGAGTTTGGAGTAAAATTTTACTTCTTGCCCTTTAAGTTTTTATCTAAAAATTGGATTAAAATATCCGAAATTTGCTTTTGCGCCCACTGCGGTCCGCCGTGATCGGCGCCCTTTACGACTATGAGTTTTGAGTCTGCGCCCTTTTGCAACAAAGCTTCATGCATGAGCTCTGACTGATTAGGCGAGACGCGTTTGTCTTGGTCGCCGACCATGATCAAAAACGGCGGGGTGGTAGCTGAGACATAGTTGATCGGGTTGGCTTTGGCGGCTCGTTCCGGATATTTTAGTACGTCGCCGCTCGTGCGCGAGTTTGTCGCCATGCCGTTTAGCCATAGCCCCTCGGGAGCGGATGCAGAGTAGTGTTCTTCCTCGAGTTCTTTGGCGTAGCCGTGACCGATTTTGGCGAGATCGGAGAGGCCGTAGATATCGATAACCGCGAGTATGTCGCTACTCTCGCTTAGATTTTCGCCCTGATCAAATTCCTTGATGCCGTTTGTCGTGCCAGTCATTGCAGCCAGGTATCCGCCTGCCGAGTTGCCCATGACTGCGATCTTGGCGGGGTCGATACCTAGTCTATCCGCATTTGCTCGTAAAAATCTTACCGCAGATTTTACGTCGATGAGCGGATCCGGAAATTTGACCTCCGGAGCCACGCGGTACTCGATGGCTGCGACCACGTAGCCTGCTTGCGCGATATCCATACGAGGTTGGAGAAATTTGGTTTTATTTGACGAGATGAAACCTCCGCCCGGTACAAAAAGCACCGCCGGCAACGGCTCTTTGGTTACTGGTTTTATCACGTCCATTTCTAGCGCTTTGTTTTTGTAGCCGTAGATAGGCGGCTGGGCGTAGACAAGATTTGAGATGAGTTCGAGCTCGGCTCGCTTGACGGCAACGTCTATGATCTGCATATTTTTGTGATCTTTTAGGCCTTGCGCGCCCAGAGAGGAAAGCATTCCTGCAGCTAGCGCTAGGGCCGCTGCTTTTTTGCTTATTTTCATAGTTTCTCCTTTTTAGAGTATTACCACTTCGGTTTTTAGCTCTATGCCGAATTTCTCCAAAACGCGCTCGTGAGCTAAATTTATGAGTCCCGTCACGTCCGCAAAGCTCGCGGCGTTAAAATTTACGATGAAATTTGCATGCTGCTCGCTAAATTTAGCCCCGCCTATCGCGTAGCCCTTTAGCCCGGCAGCCTCGATCAGCCTGCCCGCGTAGTCTCCTGGCGGATTTACGAAACAGCTGCCAAAGCTAGCGCCCTTTGGTTGATTTGCGCGCTTGGCGGCAAAATCGGCGGCGAGCGCTGCGTCAAATTCGCGCGAAATTTTAAACTTGGCGCAGAAAATCGGCTCATCTATCCCGCTTTTGCGGTAGCTAAAGCTCATCCTCTCGCGCTCTATCCAGCCGCGTCCCAGCCGCACCGCGAGCAAGTCGTCGCTGATGCTAACGCCGCAAAGCCCCGCGTTCATTTTTATTAGTCCGCCAAGCGTGCCCGGGATATTTTGCAAAAACTCAAATCCGCCGATATTATGCTTTTTGGCGAAGTTGTAAATTTTGCCCGACTTCGTCGCAGCGCCGATACTAAGCACGTCGCCGCTCAAATTTATATAATCAAACGCACCGCCTAACATCATCATCGCGGGCGGGTTTGGCGAAACGAGTAGGTTGTTCGCGCCGCCTATCATCACGCGGCCGGCAAATTCCGGCTTTAGAGCGTCCTCAATGCTTTCTAGCACCGCCACCTCGTGCACGCCGCCCACTCGCACCGAGCTAAATTTAGAAAAATCTACAAGCTGCGTCATTGCACGAAATTCGGGATAAACTCTATCATACGCGTCGTGAAATCGACCATCATCGAGACCATCCACGGCATCAAAAATATAATCACGACGACGACGAGAATGATCTTTGGCACGAAGCTTAGCGTCATCTCGTTTATCTGCGTCGTAGCCTGAAATATACTGATGATAAGGCCCGCCGACAGGCCAGCGAGCAGCATAGGAAAGCTCAGATATAGCGCGATCTTAAAGGTTTCGATACCGAGTTCTATGAGCGTTGATTGCATTAGCTAAACCTTATATCGTTGTACTCGGTCGGCACGAGATAGTTTTCGGCCTTGATCGGTAGCGGATAAAAACCGCGCTCGTAGCCAAGCGCAAAGAGCTTGTTTACCGCCTTTATCTGCGTTTCGTTCATAGATAGGGAGCTATCGTTTGCGTAGAGATTTAGATAGGTTTTTAGCTTTTCTTTATCGACGCGGATCAAATTTCGCTCCATCAGCATGTGCGACAAAAACGGCTTATGCGCGGTGGCGATACGTACGCCCTCCGTTAGCACGCGCTCGCACTCGGTAGCGTCCGTTATCGGTAGGCTGCGGCGAACCGCCATACCTCCGAGCGGCAGCGGCAAATTTTCGCCCGCTAGCTCGCTCCAGATATCCCAGATCTCGCGTTCCACGCAAAGCTCATCCGAAAAATCCAAAATACTCTCGTGTATCAGCACGCCCGCGTCCACCTCGCCGCTTAAAACCGCGCCCTCAATGTCGAGAAAGTTTTTATAAACTATGCGCGCCTGCGGGTATGCCATGCGAAAAAGCAGGGCGTTTGTCGTGTGCTTGCCGCTTAGCGCGACCTTGAAATTTCGCTTTAAAATCGCGCCCTTTTTCTTAACCAGCTTTGGTCCGTAGCCCTCGCCGAAGCTCACCGCC
>NZ_CALKTQ010000264.1 GCF_937997465.1 uncultured Campylobacter sp.
TGTTTGGTTAGCCTTTGTCGCAAAAACTGCAACAACATTAAAAATCATCTCACGATACTTCGCCTTGACTTTTTATGTTCAAATTTGAAGTCAAATTTGTAAATTTTAGCTAAAATTTTACTTGCCTAGACCCGCACCTTGAAAATGTCAAATTTGTAAATTTAGCAGGATATGAGATAAATATTCCAGACGTCGGTAGGCGTAGTTTAAATAGTTTTTGATTAGGCGTGACGGGAGCATACATATAGTATGTGACCGAA
Organism: uncultured Campylobacter sp.; assembly: GCF_937997465.1. Lineage (GTDB taxonomy): Bacteria > Campylobacterota > Campylobacteria > Campylobacterales > Campylobacteraceae > Campylobacter_A. The sequence continues at coordinate 261 of NZ_CALKTQ010000264.1, forward strand.
CGCCTTAATCAAAAACTACTTTTAAAATCCGTCAAGCGCGGGGAATCCAAAATTTAAATTTGATTGATTTCGCTACTGCGCGCATTATACACAAACCAGCTTAGTATCATAACCAAACAAAACACCCCAAACACCGCAAAAAACGCAAAATTCGCCCACGCGTAAATTTTGATAAATCCCGCTTCGTTTGCCGCGCTCAAATCAGGCGCAAAAAGGCTCGGGCAAATTTCATTTAGCGGTAGCGCAAAAGGAAAACCAATCTCGCTAACGCCGCTAAAATCGCTCGTGGAGTAATCAAGCCCGAATATCACGCCTAAAAAAATCAGGAAAAATCCCGCTAGCTTGACGCCAAAAACCTTAGGCGCGCACATCGCCACGCACACGCCAAATGCCGCAAACAGCGTCGCAAAGCGCAGCTTCACCACGAGCGCGTCCGCAACCGCGCCGCCCAAAAACAGCTCGCACAAGATAAATTTGATCGCCAAAACCGCGAGCAACGCCGCCCAAAACGCCCGCCTTCGCTGCAAGTTATACACAAAGCAGACGAAGCCCTTATTTTCGATATTGTAGTCCATTATTTTGCTAGCAGCTCCTTGACCGCCGCCGCCATCGCGTCTACCGAGCCGATCGCCTTCACGTTTATCAGGTACTTGCCGCCGACCACGTATGCAGGCACGCCCTGGATCTTGGCCACGTCGTAGCTATCGTCCCATGTTTTTAGGATTTCTTGCGCGCGCTCGCTAGCTAGTGCCTTGTCGTAGTCCGCGTCGCTCACGCCCGCCGCACTAAGGGCAGTCTGGATAAATCTCGCCTTATCTTTGCCGCCGTTAAAATCGTCGTCCTTGTCGTGAGTGGCCTTGTAGATCGCAAATTTAGCTTTTTTAAATTTAGACTTGTCGCTAAGCAAACTAACGTCGCTAGCCTCGTCCAAAACGATCATCGCGGCAAAAATTTTGCTCGCCGTTTCGCCGAGCTTACCCTTGGTTTTTAGGTGGTACGGGATAAATTTGACTCCATCTAGCTCGCTAAATAGCTTTGGCGTAACGCTTCGGTCAAATTTGTAGCAGTGGACGCACTCGTAGCTAAAGACCTTTACTACGCTATCTTTTGGTACGTTTAGAGGCTTTTCTAGCGCTTGGTAGTCCGTGCCCTCCTCCAGCGCGTTTGCACCGATGCTAAGCAAGCAAACGGCGGCTAGAGCTCGTATAATCTTGGAGATCGTTTTCATCGAATTTCCTTTACGGTAATTTTTAAAGATTGTATAAAATAAA
>NZ_CALKTQ010000265.1 GCF_937997465.1 uncultured Campylobacter sp.
TGCATCCAAACGTGAAATTTCAGCAGTGGGTAACACAGACGTTTAAAACGACGATTCCGCAGACCGCGTTTGAGCTCGTCACGCCCGCGCATCTAGACGACGAGAACCCGAGCGATGGGTTTTTGATCTGGGTAAATCGCATCGCGGAGTGAGGTTTAGTATGAATTTAGGTTAAGATGCAAAAGATCGCTGTTTTGGCGCTACCAAAGCTCTTGCGGGTATAATTTATTCTTGATAAAAGCTCGCTTGCAGGATCAAAAACAGCTGCAAATTTTATTAGCATAAGCCCGAATTTAATTCGTTATAAAGCTATAAACGAGAGAAAATTTAGCTCGCCAAAAGGTAAGCCAAAAGCCTAATGGCGGCAGTTTTTGCAGTCTTTTACAGTTACGAGCACGTTCATCTTTTCGATGAAATTTCCGAGCTTTCTTTCCAAGCTTTCCTTGTACTCGTTCAGCGCCTCGCAGAAATTATAGTCCTCGACGTGCCCGCAGCTCTCACATACGACGTGGATGTGCGGGTAGCTAAAGATGTCGTAGCGCGCCTTTTGATTTGGCATGTTTACCTCGACGACGAGGCCCTCGTCTTTAAGCATATTTAGGTTTTTGTACACCGTTGCAAGCGATACGGACGGATTTTCGGCACAGATCTCTTCGTAAAGCTCATCGATCGTCGGATGCGTGTGGCGGTCGAGCATCTTGAGCACGCTGAGGCGCTGCGGAGTAGCTTTGAGGCCGTGATTTTTGAGAAGTTCCATATAGTTCATAGTTTTTCCTGATATTTTTTGCTAAATATACAAAAATTTTATTTAAAACTTCTTTATAGTTGGTAATATAAATTATTATTTACTAAAATTTGTGTCATTTGTAGTCAAATTTATACTTTTTACGAGTTTAAGCGCTATACTCAAGGTAAATTTTAGACCTTTGGGCTTAAATTTGAATGCGATTTAAATTTGATGGTTTGCTCGCCGAATTTAAATAAAAATCCTACTTTTTAATGCGACATAAATTTTGTTATCGATCGTTGCAACCGAACGCCGCTTATCATCGCTACCGTAAAATTTATTTTTTGTCGGTTGCGGCGATATCACAACGTTTTAGATACGGCTACGTTTTTCAAGCAAAGGCGTAAAAATAGTTTTCGCTAATTGCGATTTTAAATTTAAACAAGCTTCTGTACCTTGCTGCACGGCTAAATTTACGAGCAAAAATCTACTTAAATTTTACCTTTTTGATAAAATCCGCGTCCAATCAAGCACCGGCGCCAAATTTAAGCATTATAAACGGCAAAAACGAAAGTCTGTAATGTTTTTTAGCGATTTTATCCTAGGGCACAGCGAGCGAAACAAACCTTAGCACAAAAGCCTATCGCGACTCAAATTTAACCCAAAAATTCGCTCGCAAGCCAGTCCGTAAAAAAGATAAACGAAGATAAAAATAAATAAAACCGGCTTGATGCGCACAAATTTGCCTGTGCCGTTTAGGAGTGGTAAATCAAAGTAATAGCGGCGGGACCGAGTATAAAAAGGTTTGTTTCGCTCAAATTTTTCGCCTTCTCCGCCTAAATGCGCTCGCCAAAATGCATAAAACCGAAACGCAAAAAAGCTTCAGCTTAAATTTGATCCGCAGACTTGGCTAAAATTTTCTTGCAAATGCTTGCCGCATCGATACCAAGAGCCTTCTCGACGTCGGCCGTAGCGCCGTGCGGGATAAACGCGTCGTCAAACTCAAAACTAACGATGTGCACGTCAAAAATACGTCGCTCCTGTAAAAACGCAGCTAAAATCTCGCCTACGCCGCCTTTTTTTGCCGTATCTGAAAAGACGTACCAAATTTTATGCTTGCGCGCGAGCTCTTGCAAAAGTTCGCTATCAAGCGGCTTGACAAATACCAGATCAATAAGGCTTGGGTCAAATTTGCCGTTCGTTTTTTCAAGCAAAATTTTGCGCGCCGCGTTTGCCTTGCCCACGCCATTACCGTAAGCGATAAATGCCGCTTCGCCACTACTCTCGACCAAGATTTCGCCTTTGCCAAGCTCAAGCTCTCGCGCCTCAAATTCGCCCTGCGCCAACGCAAAAGCTCCGCGCGGATAACGAAAAGCGCAAGGCCCCTCGTGTGCGTATGCGTAGCGCATCGCGAGCCTAAAACTATCGGCGCAGCGAGGCGCGAAGATCGTCAAATTCGGGATCAAATTTAGATAGCTAACGTCAAAGGCGCCCTGATGCGTCTCGCCGTCCTCGCCGACGATGCCCGCGCGGTCCATCGCAAAGACGACGTTTAGATTCATGATCGCGCAGTCGTGCACGACCTGGTCAAACGCCCGCTGCAAAAAGGTCGAATAAATCGCGATAAATGGTTTAAAGCCCTCCTTCGCCATCGCGGCCATCGAGGCGACGGCGTGCTGCTCGGCGATCGCAACGTCCCAAAATCTATCCGGAAACTTCTCCATCAAAGCGTCTATACCCGTGCCCGTAGGCATCGCAGCGGTCACTCCGACGATATTTTTATGCTCGCTAGCTAGCTGGATCAAATTTTCCGCAAATAGCGCGGTGGCCGATTTGGCGGCTGATTTTTTGATAGCTTCGCCGCTTTGTAAATCAAACGGGCTCACGCCGTGCCAGCTGGCTAGATGCCCCTCGGCCTTTTCGTATCCCTTACCCTTTAGCGTCTGCGCATGTACGACGACGGGCTTTTTCATGCCTTTTGCGACGCCAAAAGCCTCAATAAGCGCCTTCACGTCGTGACCGTTTACGGGACCGATATACTCAAGCCCCAGCTCCTCAAAAAACATCCCGGGCGTAAAGATCCTAATGCCCTCCTCCATCCTGCGCGCCATATACGCGGCGCCATCTGGCATATAGCTCAAAAATCGCTCGACGCGGCTTTTAAACTTCTGATACAGCGGCCCCGCCATCATCTGCGAGAGGTAGTTGCTAAAGGCGCCGATGGGCTTGCTGATGCTCATTTCGTTGTCGTTTAGGACGATGACACAGGGATTTTTGATATCGCCTAGCTCGTTTAGCGCCTCATACGCGATACCCGCACTCATCGAGCCGTCCCCGATAAAAGCCACAGGGATGCGATCCTCGCCTTTTAGCTTGATCGCCTTTGAAGCGCCGACTGCAAGCGAGATAGAGGTGGAGCTGTGTCCGGCGATAAAGTAGTCGTATTTACTTTCGGAAGGCTTGGTGTAGCCGCTGATACCGCCAAATTTTCTAAGCGTGTCAAATTTATCCCAGCGTCCAGTGATTAGCTTGTGCGCGTAGCTTTGGTGGCTAACGTCAAATATAAACGGATCTTTTGCTGCGTCGAAAACATAATGCATCGCGACGATAAGCTCGACTGCGCCGATGTTTGAGCTCAGATGCCCGCCGTTTGCGCTGACGGTTTGTAAAATTTTATCACGGAGCTTTCCGCAAAGCGCTTCGAGCTCCTCCATATTCATAGATTTTACGTCTATCATTGTCCTATTATCTTTTTGATTTTTTCTAGTCTGGCTTCGATCGTGCCCTCGAGGTTGCCCGCGTCGCTAAGCACGATCGCTCCGCCCGCGCTGATGGCTTCGTCGGCGGAGATTTTGACGTTTTGACCGGAGAAATTTTCTTTGATAAACTCGTAATCTTTCGGATTTACTTTGACTTGCACTTCTTTGGCGTCTTTTATCTCGCTAAAAAGCTCCTTACAGATAGCTGCGGCGATGTTTGCCGAATTTAGCGAAATTTCTTTTTTCACGACCTCTTTGGCTATATCAACTGCTGTAGCGGGTAGCTGCGCTTCGCTAGATGCGATGAGGCTTTCAAATTTAGCTGCCTGCTCCTCTAGCTTATTTATAGATCCCAGATATCTACTCTCAAGCGCTCTTAACTCCTCGTCAAATTTAGCCGCCGCCTCATCTCTGCCCTGCTTTATGCCGTCTTCTTTAGCGCGCTGGATCTCGCTCTCTAGGCGTTTAGCAAATTCGTTTTCTTGGTTTTCGATTTGCATTTGCAGCTTTATCATACTGCCACTCATCTCGTCGGTACGCTTTAACAGCTCCTCGATAAAGCTTGACTCAGGCTTAAAATGCCCACCTTGCTCTTTTGCGTCGTTTAAATTTGAGCTCTCTTGCTCGCCGTTTAAGGCTCGGTCGTTATGCTCGGTCGCACGGCCGGATTCGCTTTCGTGGGCCGAGCGTGTATCCTCGCTTCTTTTTTCCTGACCTAAAATTTTAAACCGATAGTTTTCTACAAAGTGCTCTTTTGAGCGCTCATTTGTTATTACGCTACTTTTCATTCTATCATCTCATCGCTTTCGCCTATTTGGAACGCCCCGCTTTCGGCTAGGGCCTGAACCTGCTCCACTATGCGGCGCTGCGCCTCTTCGACGTCTTTTACGCGCACCGCTCCCAAAAACTGCATCTCCTCTTTAAACGAATCGCTGGCGCGTTGAGACATACTGGAGAGAAATTTATCTCTCAATGCGTCGCCGCTACCTTTTAGGGCAATCATAAGGTCTTTTTTATCGACGTTTTTAAGTATTTCGCGGATAGCTGCTTGATTGAGGGTGTTAATATCCTCAAAGGTAAACATAAGCTCTTTGATGGTCGTAGCGAGCTTGTCGTCGACGTCCTCGATATATTCGATCGTAGCTTTTGACGCTTTTTGACCGAGGCGGTTTAACACCTCTGCCACGGCCCTTGGTCCGCCGACTTCGACCTTGTAGGACGTGAGGCTCTCTAGTTTGCCTTCTAGCACCGTTGAAACGCGTTTGATTATAGACGGGCTGATGTCGCCCAAATTTGCCATTCTCACGACGACCTCGCTTCTAAGCTCGTTATTAAAAAACGAAAGCGTCTCGGCTGCGCTGGTTGAATCCATATGCGCCAAAATAAGCGCGATAGTCTGCGGATGTTCGTTAACAATAAAGTCTGCAAGCTGCTGAGGCTTGACCTTGGTAAGATAACCGAAGCTCTTTGTGTTTTCCATGCTTTTTGCGAGCTTGTCGAGTATCTTTTGCGCAGCTTCCGGACCAAAGGTGCGGTATAAAATTTCTTTCGCGTACTCTAAGCCGCCGCTTCTCATATACTGATTTGACTGCATGAGAGCGTAAAATTCTTCTAAAACCGCAGCAGCTACGCTTTTGTCGGTACTCTTTGCGGTAGCTATATAGCGCGAAATTTCGGTTATGACGTCAACCTCCATATGCGAAAAAAGCAGAGTCGTGACATCTTCGCCTAGCTGAATAAGCAAAATAGCGACCTTTTCGGGCATCGAAAGGTCGTCGTAAATCATCTTTTGTTGTTCATTTAACTTTATTGCCATTAAAAGTCCTTACGGTTGCTAAAGTCCGAATCGTTTTTTATCATATCTTGAAGCAATACGGCTATCTCTTCGCTGCGATCTTGAACGACTAGTTTCATCTTTTCTAGTAATACATCGTAGCGCAGGTCGTCCTCGTTAAAGTTATCTCCGATACCCAGCTGCTCCTCAACCTTTTTCCTAGCTGCTTGAAATTTCTCTAAAGTATCTTCGCTATCCTCGAGCTGAACCTCATTTTCGGATAGATCGATCTCTTCTTCTTTTACGTCCTCAAGCATTTTGGTCATAAACGGCGTAATGACTTTCTTGTAGAATACATATAGTAAGATCGCTACAAAAAGATACTTTAAGATAGGTAAAAACGGTACTACGTAAAGCTCGAAAAAGGACTGAACTTTGCTAGCCGGCGTCTGTCCGTCTTGACGCTGGAACTCAAAGTTACTAACCGTGACCTCGTCGCCTCTGTTTTGATCAAAACCGATAGATTGGCGAATAAGAGCGTCTATACGCGCTAGCTGCTCTTTATCAAGCGGTACGTAGGCTATTTCGCTAGTTGGATTTCCTTTTTCGTCCTTTTTATTTTCGTATTTTCCATCTACGACGACAGCGGCGCTTAGGCGGTTTATCTTAGCAAACTGATCCTTGACGCGCTCGACTTTTTTTGAGATTTCATAGTTTGTCGTAGATGAGCTTTTTGAGTACAGCTCTTTCATTTTACCGTCTTGCAGGCCTTCGACCGGACCGATATTGCTCACAGCTCCCGGCACGCCTTGCACTTCGGCTTCTTTGCTACCTTGGCGTTTTTCTTCGACGTTTTGTTCGCTTCTAGCTACAGAGTTTGGATCAAAGGTCTCGCTTTGGCTATCTTTTCTAGCAAAGTCAAAGTCTATCGTTACCTTTGCTACGACCTTATCCGAGCCGCCCACGATAGGCGATAGGACGTTTATGATCTTTTCTTCAAGATTGTGCTCGGCGTCGCGTTTATAGCGGATTTGTTGCGTAATCTGATCGCTATCGTATTCGCCGTCCTCCTCGCCTAGCGGTACTCCGTCCTGGCTCACGATTTTGACTTGCTCTGGTTTTAAATTTGCCACCGCGGCCGCGACTAAATTTTTAATGCCGGTAATTTGTTTTAAATTTAAGCTCTGTCCGTCTTTTAAATTTAATACGATAGACGCACTTGGCGGAGTGGCTC
>NZ_CALKTQ010000266.1 GCF_937997465.1 uncultured Campylobacter sp.
GCTTCGCTCGTAGCTGCAAGCAGACCGTAAGTAGAAAGCCCTTCCGCCACCCAAGAAAAAGAAAAACTAAAAAAATTTGGAGAATCTTAAATTTAACAAAACCAAATTTAGCACTTTAAAGGTACTGAGCTAGGTGCATAAAATTTAGATTTTCAGCGAATAACGGTGCCTAGATAACAAAACCCGAGGCAAACAGAAACGCTAAAAAACGCGTTTAAAAATGCGGCTAAATTTTGTCCCGAGCTAAAAAGGCGCACCGTCTCATAGCTAAACGTCGAAAACGTCGTAAAACCGCCGAGCGCGCCGACGACTAGAAATAGCCTTAAATTTTCGCTCAAATTTAATGAGAGTAGTACGCCGATCAAAAAGCTACCAAGAGCATTGACGCAAAGAGTAGCAAGCGGAAAATCGGGGCAAAATTTAGCGACCGCGCCGCTTAAAACAGCTCTACAAACCGACCCCAAAAATCCGCCGCACCCGATTAAGAGCAAATTTTGCATCAGTGGCAAAGCGTCGCGAAGCTAAATCCGCGCGCTTTAAACTCGGCGATATCGCGGCTGGCGACCTCGCCCTTGGTCGTGAGGTAGTCGCCGATGACGACGGCGGAGACGCCGTGATCAAAGATTTCGTATTGACGTTCGCCTAAAATTTTCTCGCGACCGCCTGCTATCATAACGCGAGCGTTAGGCAGTGCGCGGACGGTGTCGTCGATGATCCGTAGGGCTTCGTCCGCTCCCATAGGCGGCCGTTTGACGCGTAGCGCGTCATTTTGGATAAAGAAATTTATCGGGCTAGAAAACGGATCAAGCTTCGCAAGGCTAGCTTGCAAGCTCGCGCGGTCGGCCTCGCTCTCGCCAAGCCCGTAAATGCCGCCCGTGCAAAGCATTAGCCCCGCTTCTTTGGCGTCGATGTTGGTCTGCCAGCGCTCGTCCCAGCTATGCGTCGAGCAAATTTGCGGGAAAAACTCGCGCGAGGTCTCAAGGTTGTGATTGTAGCTAAACACGCCCGCGCTTTTTAGCTCTTTTAGCTGCGGCAGCGTCGCCATGCCGTTGCAAGCGATCAGCATGAGGTTTGGGACTTCTTTATTTACGGCGCGCGCGAGGCGGGCGATCTCCTCGGTCTTTTTGTCCGTGAGCCTTGCGCCGCTAGTGACGAGGCAAAAGCCTAGCGCATGGTTGGCTGCCGCGATCTTGGCCTCGGCGACGACTTGCTGGGCGGATTTGATTTTGTATTTTTCGATATCGGCGTTTATGCCCGCACTTTGCGTACAGTAGCCGCAGTCCTCGGAGCAGTTGCCAGAACTTACCGAACAAATGGCACACAACATAATAGTTTTCATTAGATTATTCCTTTTTTAGCGGCTCGTTTTTTTTGCCCTATACTTCGTTGGATTTCGCTGCGGGCTACAGTTACGTATTATATATACGCTCCTTTGCCCTTGCTCATCCGCCTCGTCTATGACAAAAATACTTCGCCTTATCGTTTTGCGCTTAAATTCGGGGTCAAATTTAAAGCCAAATTAGTATTTTTTCGGTGTGGCAAGATACCTAGATTTGCGATACCCGCGGCGACTTTTTCGGCGATGAAATTTGACCCGTCGCGAGTCGGCGCACAGGCACGCAAAGGCAAAATTTATGCTAAAATCGGCGCAAATTTAAAGGATAATCTATGAAAAAACTAAAATTTATCTTTGCTCTCGTTGCGGCATTTGTTTTTTAGCGGTTGCTACGAGACGACGCTGCTTACACGGGTGCCGATCTCCGCGCTTGCTTCGGATAAAAGCTCGGACGTGAAATCCACGCTCGTGCTAACGGGTATAACGCCGCAGACGCACGAGACGAAAACGGTAACGGACAACGTGCGGGTTTTCGTCCCGGACGCTAAATTTAAGGATTTTCCGACGGGAGAAACCGCCTACGAGATGAGCGTTAGCGTAGGCAAGGGCGAAAAGGGCGGCAAAAACTCGGATAAGCGCGCCGTGCGGATATATCTAGGCCAAGACGGCGACGTCTACGGCAAGCTTAGTAAAAACATGCTCGATCAGTACGCGGGCGCGGCGAAACAGGGCGAAGCGCCGATGCTAAAAGCAGCGATCAAATTTGAAAACGACACGAAGGACGTCTATGAGCTAGTCGTGGGCAACGAGTTTAAGGCTAGCGACGAGGCCGAGACGGGCGGCGTTTATACCTTGACGCCGGGGCAGGTTACGGGCGCTATCTGGGCAGATAGCGCGGCGGTGCGCGAGGCGCTTGCCGGCAAGGTGGTCAAAATCGGCACTCTAAAAAAGGCGGTAAAATGAAAAATCCTAAAATCGGCTTTATCGGCGGCGGAAATATGGGCGGCGCGATGATCGAAAATTTGGCGCAAAGGCTGGGCGGCGAGCGAGTATTTGTCTATGCCAGGAGCAAAACGGCGGATCTGCGCGAAAAGTGCGGCGTAAACGCCTGCGAGAGCGAGGCTGCGGTCGCGTCGGCGGCCGATGTCACGGTGCTAGCGACTAAGCCCGCGGCGTATGAGGGTATATTAAATTTGATAAAAGAGGTGGCGAGAGGTAAGGTTATAGTCACGCTCGCCCCGAGCTTTAGCCTGGAGCAAAGCATGCAAATTTTAGGCGCACAGGCTAAGATCGCGCGCGCGATGCCAAACACTCCCGCGGCAATCGCAGAGGGCGTAAGCGCGCTGTGCTTTAACGAAAATTTAAGCGCGGACGAGCGGACTGCGGTGCGAGAGATTTTTGAAAATTTCGGCGCCGTTTATGAGCTGGAGGAAGCTAAATTTGCCGCATTTACGGGCATCGCAGGTAGCCTGCCGGCCTATGTTTTTATGTTTATCGAAGCAGCGGCCGATGCAGGAGTGCTCGAGGGGCTGCCTAGAGCGCTGGCGTACGAAGCCGTCGCGGCTAGCGTTGCAGGCTCGGCGCGACTCATGCTAAAAAGCGGCAAGCATCCTGCAGCCTTAAAAGACGAAATTTGCTCGCCTGGCGGCACGACGATAGAAGCGGTCAAAGCGCTGGAAAACGGCGGGTTTCGCGCGGCGGTGTTGGATGCAGTGGGTGCGTGCGTCAAAAAGGCGCGCACTAAGTAAATTTACTGCTTTGGTCGACGCTTAAAAACGATTTTTAGAGTTTAAAGGCGTGGATTTTTACTTATAGACGCGACCTGTTCTAGATTACGAGTTAAATTTAAAAATTCTAATCAAAATTTTAATTTTCGTAAAATTTGAAATTTAACTTATAGCTCGGTCCTGTCAATATTTGAGCCGATTTTGTATCCAAAATTTATATCATTTAAAAAATAAAATCCAAAATTTTGATATAAATTTATTTTATCTTAAACTTTTTTTGCATAAAATCACCGCCAAATTTTACTCGAAAGGTACGCTATGAAAAACGATATGTGCGACATGTGTTGTTGCGAAATGAAAAGCTAGGGCGCTAGGCACGAATATCTCTTTAAGTGCTTAGCAGGTCGCTAAACATTTAAAAAGATATTTTCAACTCCGCACTCGCGGGCCTTTTTAGATGAATAGCCAACGATAAATTTAAAAAGGATAAAAAATGAAAAAACTACTAAAATCTTCTCTACTTGCTTTGGCGAGCTTCGCTCTTTTAACCGGCGCAAATGCAAAAACTCTCGAAAACGGCGTTTTGAAAATCGCGACCGAAGGCACGTATTCACCCTACTCCTACCACGATAAAAACGACGCGCTAACCGGCTACGACGTAGAAGTGGCACGCGAAGTGGCAAAGAAGTTAAATTTAAAAGCGGAATTCGTCGAAGCTCCGTGGGATGCGATGCTTGCGGCATTTGATGCGGGTAAGGCCGATATCGTGTTCAATCAAGTAAGTATCACGGACGAGCGTAAGAAAAAATACGACTATACCGCTCCATACACCGTCGCCTACGCCGCGCTAGTCACACATAAAGATAATAACGAAATCAAAAGCTTCGAGGATCTAAAAGGCAAAAAAAGCGCGCATTCGGCAACCAGCAACTGGGCCGGCATCGCGCAAAAATACGGCGCGCAAATCGTCACCGTAGACGGCTTTAGCAAGGGCGTGGAGCTCATTATTAGCCGCCGTGCGGATGCGACGATAAACGATAGCGTGACCTTCTATGACTACATAAATCAGCGTCCAAACGCACCTTTAAAAATAGCCGCTAGCGGCAATGAGCCGATCTACTCCGCAGCCATCGTAAAAAAGGGCAACGAAGAGCTCGTAAATGACGTAAACAAGGCTCTTAGCGAGCTAAAAAGCGAAGGCAAGCTAAAAGAAATTTCGGTCAAATACTTCGGCAAAGATATCTCGGAGTAAAATTTACTCGCATAAAAGCAGCTAAATTTAAAGGATAAAAGATGGTTTCAAAACTACTAAAAATTTTGGCTCTAGGTGCGCTTCTTACGCTAAATTTAAACGCAAAAACCATAAAAGAGGGCGTTTTAACGATCGCTACGGAAGGTACTTACGCGCCGTTTTCATACTACGACGATAAAAACGAGCTAAAGGGCTATGACGTAGATATCGCCCGCGAAGTCGCTAAGAAGCTAAATTTAAAGATCGAGTTTTTAACCGCTCCGTGGGATGCGATGCTTGCGGCGTTTGATGCAGGCAAGGCCGATGCGGTATTTAATCAAGTAAGCGTTACCGATGAGCGCAAGAAAAAATACGACTACGCGCAGCCCTATACGGTCGTGCACGGCGCCATCATCACTCATAAAGATAACGACGACATCAAAAGCTTTGATGATCTAAAAGGTAAGAAAAACGCGGACTCCGCTACCAGCAACTGGGCGAAGGTGGCCGCTAGCTACGGAGCGCAAAACGTCACGGTCGATAGCTTTAGCAAGAGCATGGAGCTTCTCGTTAGCAAGCGCGTAGATACCGTCGTGCGCGATAATATCGTATTTTACGACTTCATCAAGCAGCGCCCGGGCGCTCCGGTTAAAATAGCCGCCGAGGGAAGCGATACCGACTATACCGCACCTATCGTGCAAAAGGGCAATACGGAGCTTGCGGGGCAGATCAGCAAGGCGATAGAGGAGCTAAAAAACGAAGGCAAGCTGGCTGAAATTTCGATCAGGTATTTCGGCAAAGATGTCTCGCGGTAGATGGCGATGAACGAATTTGACCGCATAAGCGAGCTTTTGCTAAGCTCGCTACAACCTATGGCGCTGGCGATGATAAAGGTGACGCTGCCTCTTACGGCGATCTCCTTTTCGCTGGGGCTTCTTATCGCGGTGCTAACGGCGATTGCGCGCATAGCAAATATCAAAATTTTAAAGCAGCTTAGCGAATTTTATATCTGGATATTTCGCGGCACGCCGCTTTTGGTGCAGCTTTTTATCGTATATTTCGGTCTGCCGATCGTGGGCGTTACGCTCGATGTTTGGAGCGCGGCGATCATAACTTTCAGCCTAAATATCGGCGCTTACGCTTCCGAAGCCGTTAGGGCGGCCGTGCTTTCGGTGCCCAAAGGCCAGTGGGAAGCGGCTACGGCGCTCGGGATGAGTTATACGCAAATTTTACGCCGTATCATCGCTCCGCAAGCCGCTCGTATCTCGCTGCCTCCGCTTTCAAATATCTTTATCAGCACGCTAAAAGACACCTCGCTTGCGGCTTCTATCACGATGGTCGATATGTTTATGGTCGCTCAGCGCATCGCCGCGCGCACTTTCGATCCGCTCACGCTTTACGTGCTAGCCGCGCTTTTTTATCTGATCGTTTGCACGTTTTTGACGTTTTTGCAAGCTAGGCTCGAGAAGAGATTTTCAAGGTACGTGTGATGATAAAATTTAAAAATTTGACTAAGAAATTCGGCGACAACGTTGTTTTAAACGGCTTAAATTTAGAATTTAAAGACGGGCAGACTACGGTTATTTTAGGAAGCTCGGGCTCTGGTAAATCAACCCTACTGCGTTGCATAAATTTACTCGAGATCCCGGATGGAGGCGAGCTCGAGCTTGGAGGCGATAAGATAAATTTCGTCGGTAAAATTTCGCAAAAAGATATGCTGCCGTTTCGCGAACACACGGGGATGGTCTTTCAGAGCTTTAATCTATTTCCGCATCTAACGGCTTTGCAAAACGTAACCGAAGGCCCCGTGCAGGTGCTAAAAATCCCAAAAGAGCAGGCAGAAGTTGAGGCTCTGGCTCTACTTGAAAAGGTCGGGCTAAAGGGCAAGGAGCACGAGTATCCAAGTAGGCTCTCGGGTGGTCAGTCGCAGCGAGTGGCGATAGCGCGGGCGCTTGCGATGAAGCCGTATTTTTTGCTTTTGGACGAGCCTACGAGCGCGCTTGATCCGGAGCTTGAGGCAGAGGTTTTGAAGGTTATCGGCAGCCTTAGCAAGGAGCGCGACTCGCTCATCATCGTCACGCACAATATGAACTTCGCCCGCAAAGTCGCGGATCGAATTTTATTTTGAGCGCGGCAATATCGAATTTGACGGTACGGCTGAGGAATTTTTCGGTAGCAACTCGCCGCGCATAGTTAAATTTATCTCGGCGATGGATTTTTAAAATTTAAAGGAAAAAAATGAGAATAGATACACTAATCGTAAAAGGCCTCGAAGCCAAAAATAATCCTCACGGCGCGGTCGTTCCGCCTATCTATCTAGCCACGACGTTTGCGCAAGATGGTTTAGACGACTTTCAAAAGTACGCTTATTCTCGTAGCGCAAATCCAACGAGAAATGCATTTGAAGAGCTTTTTGCCAAATTTGAAGATAGCAAATACGCATTTGCTCTAGCTTCGGGCATGGCGGCGACCTCGGCTGTTTTTAACCTGCTAAAAAGCGGCGACAAAGTGCTTTTAAACAGCAATGTTTACGGCGGTACTTACCGCTACGCAAACGGTATTTTCGCAAATTTCGGGATCAAATTTGAACTCGTTGAAGATCTAAATAAAATCTCTCGTCTAGACGAAGACGTTAAGATGATATTTATCGAAACGCCGTCAAATCCGCTACTGCGAGTAACGGATATCGCCCGGCTAGCCGAGCTAGCTCATAAAAACGGCGCGCTTGTCGTCGTCGATAATACTTTTTTGACGCCGTATTATCAAAAAGCCCTCAAATTTGGTGCCGATATCGTCGTTTATAGCGCGACGAAATATATCGGCGGACATGCCGACGTAATTGCGGGAATCGTGACTACGAACGACGATGCGTTAGCCGAGCGTATAGCTTTTATGAAAAATACTCTCGGCGCGACGCTAAGCCCCGCAGATGCTTATAATCTAATAAGAGGCCTCAAAACTCTTAGCGTGAGATTTGATAGACAAAGCGAAAATACGCTAAAAATCGTAGAATTTTTAGAAAAAAACTCGGCTGTTAAAGCCGTGTATTACGCAGGTTCATTTTCGGCCGAGGAAAAACGCATCCAAAACGCCCAAGCTAGCGGTATCGGCGCGCTAATCTCGCTGGAGCTAAAGGATGGCTACGACTATAAAATTTTTGCTAAAAGTCTAGAACTTTTTGACCTGGCCGTTAGTCTTGGCGGCGTAGAGAGTCTAATCTGCCATCCGGCCTCAATGACTCATGAATCTTATTCGCAGGATTTACAAGCCAAAATCGGCATTACTCAAGGTTTGCTACGCCTTGCCGTCGGTATCGAAAATTCGGATGATTTGATCGCGGATTTGGAGCAGGCAATAAATAAAGCTAAAATTTAATTTTGCTTGCAAGCTCGAACAAATTTAACTTTATACTCGGTGCGCAAAATAGAGGCGTACCGAGTTTTGCTCAAACTTGGCTACAGAGCATATCAAAACGGTCATGTGCATGAATTTGATCGTTCTACTATTTTGTTTTAAATAAACTAGCCAAAACTCCGATGCTTAAAATCCCCAAAATGATCCACAAGCTAACCTGCGCTGAAATCTCAAATCCGTGATGAAAGATATGTGCTGACGCGTTTAGGGCGAGCTTTGCTGCGATAAAAAACAAAAGCGCTTTAACGGCTTTTTCTAAATATACCAAATAGTCTTTTAGTGCTTCTAGCACAAAGTAAAGCGTCCTAAGTCCCAAAATCGCAAAAATCATCGCCGAATAAACTATAAGCGGCTCACGACTCACGGCGATAACGGCCGGAACGCTATCAAAAGCAAACATAACATCGCTAAGCTCTATAACGCAAAGACACAAAAATAGCGGCGTAGCTATCCATTTGGCGTTTAGTTTGGAGATTTGATTTTGCAGTTTTGCCTTTTCGTCTGCTGAAATTTGAGCCGAAATCTCGCTATTTTTTACGAAAAAGCTATGCCCTAGAAGACGCGGAAAAATAGGAAAAAATCTATAAACCGCCCTGTAAGCCAGGTGGTTTGAGTAGTCCTCTATCTCCTCTTCATCATCGTCCTTTTTTATCATCATTACCGCGCTATAAGCTACCATGGCAGCAAAAACAAACTCCATCCACAGCGAAATCCCGAGCAGACTCGTTCCGACGGCTACGAAGACGAGTCTAAATATAACCGCGACTATAATGCCAAAATACAGTACTCTATGACGGTAAATTTCAGGAATCTTGA
The DNA here is from genome assembly GCF_937997465.1 of uncultured Campylobacter sp. Classification (GTDB taxonomy): domain Bacteria; phylum Campylobacterota; class Campylobacteria; order Campylobacterales; family Campylobacteraceae; genus Campylobacter_A. The sequence goes on from NZ_CALKTQ010000266.1 coordinate 8,525, forward strand.
ACCATGAAAATATTGCCATCATAACAAATAAATTATCCACGGATAACGACTTTTCTAAAATATAACCTGAAAAAAATAGGCTCGCCGCCTCGCCACTAACGGCAAGATACAGATATCCGCCAAACGCTACGGAAACGGCTATCCAAAAAATAGACCAAAGCGCTGCTTGTTTGAGCGAGATTTTTTCGTCTTTTTTGTGCGCAAAAAAATCTATCGCAAATGCCGCTGCAGCAAATACGATAAAAACGATCATTGTTTGAAATTCTAAACTATCCAAAAATTCTCCTTAATACCCGCAACTTTGTTCGGGAAGCCCTCTTTGGCGGTTTAGCTCTTGCGCCGCCTTGCACGCCGAGTATGATTGTTTGCCGGCGCAATTTGCATTAAACCAGTCTATGAGCTGCGAATGCATACGGACGTTTTGATTGTATAAATTTACCTCGTCGCTTGAATATCTATTTACGTGATTAGGATTTAACGTTCTTTCTATCGTAAGCGCTTTGTTGTAAATTTTTACGCACTCTTGCATCATTGTATCGCTTATTACCGGTGCATTGCCGTAAGTTTGTGCCGAGGGCGGGATCTCGTAACCGCCCTCTATCTCAAATGCGCCCAAAATCGCGACAGCTGCCGCTGTGAAAAATAAAATTTTCATAAGTACTTCACTACGGAATTTAAAATAAGCTCATCAAGCTTCCTGTCGCTCGTAGGCTCGCCGATAGCCGAAAATTTCCACTCGCCGTTTCGTTTATATAGCTTGCCTAAAATCATCGCTACTTTGTATGCAAACGCACTGTCTCGTACGATATTATACGATGCGAATACTTTATTTACCCTAGTTGGCGTGCCTTCGTAAAGTCTAATGCTGGCAAACGGAATTTTATCAAAGTCGATTTGATTATAAGAATTTAGCACGAAAAATATCTGCTCTACGTTTGAGTTTAAACGGCTAAGATCGACGCTGATTATTTCGTTATCCAGTCCGTCGTCGCCTCCCACGTCTCCGACTAAATCATCTCCGTTGTGAAATACGCCCGGGGCTGATTTTTTGCCAAAATAAACCACATCGCAAAACTGTTTGTTTGAGTCAAACATCGCAGCGCTTAGATCCAAATCCACAGGCTTTATCTTATCTCTAAAAAAGCCTTTTTCGGTTATAGCGCCCCAGTTTGCTCCTACGCAAAAGCTATGTAGATGCCCGCCGTCGTCTTTGGCGAGCGATATTTTTTGCCCTTTGACCAAATTTATCGCCATGGCTTGCCTCCTAAACGTCTAGTCCAAACTGCCTACAAAATCCGGCTAGTCCGTCTTTAAAGCCGCTTCCGTTAGCCGCAAAGCGCCACTCGTTATCTTTAAAGTAAATTTTACCGAACGACACCGCGGTTTCGGTAGAAAAATCTTCTCCTAAATCGTACCTGGCTATCTCTTTGCCGCTTCTTTCATCGACGATTCGCATAAACGAATTTCTTACCATACCGAAATTTTGCCTTCTTGCGGCTGCTTCGTGGATGGTGACGACTATGTCGATCTCTTTGACGCTTGGCGAAATTTTGGCTAGGTCGATTTTTATGGATTCATCATCGCCGTCACCCTCTCCAGTGCGGTTATCGCCGGTGTGGACTACCGAGCCGTCCGCGCTAACTAGGTTGTTGTAAAAGACAAAATTTTTCTCGTTTTCTACTTTTCCCGAAGCTCCTACTAAAAACGCGCTCGCATCTAGGTCAAATTCCGCTCCCGTATCGCTAGTATTCGTATCCCAGCCAAGTCCTACTAAAATTTTAGTTAGCTCTGGAGCTTCTTTACTTAAACTAACTCTACCGCCATTTTGGCCTCCTTGAAAATTATTTATCCTATAGGATAGAATAATGGGCGAAAATTTAGCTTTTTTTGGCGCCGACGAGATACGAAATTTTTATATGCAAATTTCTACAAACGTCCGTAAGTTGCGTGAAAATAAAGGTATTAGCCAGCTTGATATGGCGCTAAGTATGGATATAAAATCGGTCGCATTTTATTCAAACTGTGAGAGTTGCCGATACGATAAACACTTTAATCTTGAGCATATTTATAAAATTTCAAAAATTTTAAATGTAGAGGTCGGAGAGATTTTTAAATTTTAGCAATTTAATTTTGGATTATCGTCTTTTATGTGGTCAAGGTCTAAATTTGATCGAATAAAATCAAAATTAGGCGCCAATTTTATACGCCTAATTTGCAAGATATAATTCAAAAATATAAGAATAAATTTTACTTCGCTATCCCGAGGCGAAGCGGGTTTGCCGCACCTCGGGGCGCGTATTTAGCGCGGTTAAAACGGCTTATACACCATCATCCAGATGATGATAACCATAGCGATGGTCGGCACCTCGTTGTAAGCGCGAAAGAACATACCGCTCTTGTTACAGCGTTTCTCGCGTAGCTGCACCATATAGCGGCCAAGATCTAGGTGAAACGCCGCGAGGATAACGACGACGGTGAGCTTGACGTGCATGTAGCCGCTACGTAAAAGCTCAGGCATCGCGACGATAATCAAAATGCCCGTCAAAAACGTGCCGATCAGCGCGACCCAGCCGATGTAGTGGTACATCTTATACTCCTGCACCTCGACGACGCGCACGAAGTCGGGCTTGTCCATATTCTCCGCGTGATAGACGTAGAGGCGCGGCTGATAGAACAAAAACGCCATCCACGAGATGAAGCATAAGTAGTGGAAATACTTGATGAGGTTGTAATACTCTGCCATTTTTTCTCCTTTTGATTTTTATTTTAGCGGCTTGTCTTTTGAGCGCTTTTTGCGGATTTTGTTAAAATTTGGCCGATAGGCTACATGCCTTATCTTTGTCAAATTTTAACTTCTTCTGCTTGCAGCTGCGAGCTTACGAAGCAGAAAACCCCAAAAATCATCTCAAAATACTTCACCTTATCGTTTTACGTTCAAATTTGTAAATTTTACTCGCCAAGACCCGCACCTTGAAAATGCCAAAATTCGGTCGGTAAATTTAAATTTGATCGCTCAAAAGGACGATTTCGCAAAGAGTTAAATTTGAATATATCAAATTTAACCGACCGTCACCCCAGCAAAATTTCCTTTCTCGCTTCAAATTCCTCTTTGCTTATCGCGCCGCTCTCGTACAGCTCATAGAGGCGTCTAAGCCGCTCTTCTAGGTCTTGCGCGCGTAGTTTGTCTTTTAGCGCTTCTTTTTTCTGATTTTTCTCGACGGCCGCGCCGGTTAAGCGCAGATCAAAGAGCCACCATGCGCCCCAAAGCGCCCAAAATACGTAACCCACGATCGCCCAAGCAAAGCTATATCCGATGAAAAACAGCGCCATCATCACAAAACCGCTCACGAATTTACCCAGATAAAATCTGTGCCCGCCAAACCAGCCCGTAAGCAGCCAAAGCGCGTATGCTATATAAACGTTATCGCCCATTTTTGACTCCCTTTCGCCCAGTGGCAAAGCTCTGCCAGAGTATGAGCACGACCCCGGCGTCGATCATAACGTCTGCGAGGTTAAATATCGCAAACTCAAACCACTTGTGCCAGTAGACGTAATCCACGACGCCGCCGTGAACGAAGCGATCGAGCAAATTTGAGCTGCCAGCGCCCAGGATTATACCCGCTCCTAGCGCGTGCTCCTCTAAAATTTCTTTTTTCTCGCCGCTTTGGGTCAAATTTGGCTCCGTTTTCGCCGCAGCTCGCGCGTCAAATTTGCGCTTTAGCCGCCAGAGTAGATAGCCGCAAACGCCCGCAATCAACGCTAGCTGGATAAATTTGAGCCATTCGCCAAGAAACGCAAACATCGAAAACGCCACGCCTCGGTTGTATGCAAGCACTAGCGAAAAATACTCGCCCTGCCACGAAAAACCGCCCAAGAATATCTGCTTGACCGCCTGATCGAGCGCGAAAACGACGAAAGACGCCGCGAAAAAAACGCCTAAAATTTTAGCCATTTAACGCTTTTAGGAAAAATTTCTCGACCTCGTCCATGCGGGTTTTTAGCGCGTCGGCGCACTTGCCCTCGAGCAAAAGCCTGATGAGATTTTCGGTGCCAGAGTAGCGAAATAGCGAGCGGATGCCCTCTTTTGCGAGGCTTGCTTCAAGCTCTTTTAGCCCTGCGATACTCTCAAGCGGCTTTTTCTCGGTTATCTTTAAATTTAGCAAAATTTGCGGATACGGTTTTATCTCACTTAAAATTTCGCTCGCTTTTTTGCCCTTTTTTAGCACCAGTGCCGCAAACTGCAGCGCCGCCACGAGCCCGTCGCCCGTTTTTGCGTAGTCGCTAAAGATGATGTGGCCGCTTTGTTCGCCGCCGAAATTCGTGCCGTTTTCTTTCATCTTTTCAAGTACGTATTTGTCGCCGACGTTTGCGCGCAGGAGCTTGATTTTGTGGGATTTTAGGTAGTCTTCGAGCGCTGCGTTGCTCATCACCGTAGCCACGACCGCGCCGCCTTTTAGGGCTTTGTTTTCTTGTAAAAATGCCGCCATGACGCCTAGCAAACTATCGCCGTTTGCCACCTCGCCGCGCTCATCTACGACCACGAGTCTGTCGGCATCGCCGTCAAACGCAAAGCCCAGATCCGCCCTTAATCGCGCGACTTCGGAGGCTAAATTTTGAGGATAGAGCGCGCCGCAGTTTAGGTTTATGTTGCTACCGTTTGGCTCGTCGTTTATGACGATGGTTTCGGCTCCTAGCTCGCTAAAGATAGTCGGAGCGACTTTGTACGCAGCGCCGTTTGCGACGTCTAAAACCACTCGCAGCCCATGCAGGCTTAGGTTTTTAGGAAATGAGTTTTTTATCTGCACGATATAGCGGCCAATGACGTCGTCGATGCGCTTTGCGGCGCCGATTTCTAGCATCTGTTTTTGCGATCTCTCGATGAGCGCGTCGTCAAAATAAATTTTTTCTATCTGCGCCTCGGCCTCTTCGCCCAGTTTATTGCCTTCGCTGTCGAAAAACTTAATGCCGTTATCGTAGTAGGGGTTGTGCGAGGCGCTGATCATAATGCCCGCGTCGCAGCGCATATCCTCGGTCAAAAACGCGATCGCAGGAGTAGGCATCGGGCCGATCTGACGGACGTTGTAGCCCACGGCCGTGAGCCCCGCGACGATGGCGGTCTCGATCATGTAGCCGCTTTTGCGCGTGTCTTTGCCTAGCAAAATAGTGTTCGTATGCGACGCAAACTGTCTAAAATATATCCCCGCAGCCATAGCAAGGCGCATGGACGTTGAGGCGGATAGTTTTTCGCCTGCTTTGCCGCGGACGCCGTCGGTGCCAAATAGCTTCATCGTTTTTCCTTTTATGACTTAATATCGGCTTGTCTTTTGAGCATCTTTGAGTGAGTTTAAAATTTTCGCCATGCGGCAGACTACCTTTGCTTCGCTTTGCTCGCAACTGCAAGCAGAGGTCTAGCCTTAAAGCGAAAATTTCCGCACAACATTCAAATCTATCTCAAAATACTGCACCGCAGAATTTACCGGACAGCTTTTGCTTGGCAAATTCCATAAATTTATTAAATTTTCGTCCTATTCTATCAAAAAATATCCAAATTTAAGTTGTAAATTTCCTCGCTTTAAATTTTACTTAAATTAAGCGGATTTTAAAACTGATTTTTATATAATCACGGACTAAAATTATGACAAAAGGGACATTATGGCAAACCATAAATCTTCTGAAAAAAGAGCCAGACAGACTATCAAAAGGACTGAAAGAAACAGATTTTACCGCACTAGGCTTAAAAATATCACTAAAGCCGTGCGCGTAGCCGTTGAGGCAGGCGATAAAGAAGCCGCGTTAAACGCGTTTAAAGTGGCAAACAAAGATTTCCACAGCTTCGTTAGCAAAGGCTTTTTGAAAAAACAAACAGCTTCTCGCCGCGTAGGACGCCTTGCAAAACTCGTAAACAAACTATCTGCTTAATCTAAATTTTAATGTTAGCCGACAAACTGCAGCCTTTTTTGGATCGCTACGACGAGCTCTCTCGTCTACTTAGCGATCCGTCTATCACAAACGATATCGCAAATATGACCAAGCTCTCCAAAGAGCAATCAAATTTAGAAGATATCGCCTCGGCTGCAAAGTCCTATCTGCAAACTCTCACGGACATCGAGGAAAACAAGGCCCTACTCGATGACGCCGAGCTTGGCGAGCTAGCCAAAGATGAACTCAAAAATCTCGAATCCCAAAAAGAAAATCTCGAAGAAGAGATCAAAATTTTACTCCTTCCAAAAGACCCTAACGACGATAAAAACGTATTTTTAGAGATCCGCGCAGGAACGGGCGGAGACGAAGCGGCACTTTTTGCGGGCGATTTGTTTAACGCCTACGCCAGATACGCCGAGCTTCGCGGGTATAAATTCGAGATCGTGAGCCAAAGCGAAGGCAACACGGGCGGCTTTAAAGAGATTATTTTGCTGATAAAGGGCAAGGGGGCGTACTCGAGGCTCAAATTTGAGGGCGGCACTCACCGCGTCCAGCGCGTGCCCGAGACCGAAAGCCAAGGCCGCGTACACACCTCGGCCGTCACAGTCGCTATTATGCCAGAAGTCGAAGATAGCGAGATCGAGATAAATCCAAACGACCTTCGCATCGACGTTATGCGCAGCTCAGGCCACGGCGGACAGTCGGTAAATACGACCGACTCGGCGGTGCGTATCACTCATATTCCGACCGGCATCGTCGTCACAAATCAAGACGGCAAAAGCCAGCACAAAAACAAAGAAGCCGCGATGAAGGTGCTAAAAGCGCGCCTTTATGAGATACAAGAAGAGGAACGCCTAGCCAAAGAAACCAGCGAGCGCAAAAGCCAAGTCGGCACGGGCGACCGCTCGGGGCGTATCCGCACCTACAACTTCCCGCAAAACCGTATCAGCGACCACCGCATAAATTTGACGCTTTACCGCCTCGACGCGATAATGGCGGCTGGGCTTTTCGACGAGATTATCGAGCCTCTCATCGCGCATTATCAAGCCGAAGCGATATCGGACGCCGATCTGTAAATTTGAAAATTCACTCAAAATTTCGGCATTTTCAATACGGCATTTTCGTTAAATTTGGATGCAAATTTTGCTGCAGACGGAGTCGTCATGCAAGTTAAATTTGAGAACAACTTATCTTCGCGTTTTAGGTAAAAATCTCTGAAAAATAGTTGTCAATTCGGATCTGTTTTTTTAAATTTAGCGTTGGAAAATATCAAATAAAACTAAGTTGAAGTATGTAAACCGATAAAATTTGGTCGTCCATAACACATAAAATTTTCAAATTTATCCAACTAAAATTTATCAAATTCCCAGCCTACCGCACCGTCGATACGCAAAACAAAAACCGTCCGTCAAAGCCAAATTTAGCGCTCGAAATCGGGTTCTATAAAAATAGCAAAACCCGTAAATTTCTCAAATTTATAACCATAAACAAGGCGTCTAATTTATTTCAAGCGGCTTTGTAAAATTTGAGTGAAATTTTGTAGCAAATTACCCAAATTTAATAACTAGAAATAATTTAAAATTTCGCGTCGAAGCTAAAATTTAACCCCGCGCTCGTATGTTTGCCGCATATTAAAGCTCGTTTTTTAGCAAGCAAAACAGCTTCACTTTGCTAGCTCAAGTATATTGCACGCGCGTTTGGAGCCCAGCTCGCAGGCCTTTTTGAGTCGCTCGCCCGATAGCTCAAAGCTTTGCGGCGCGATGTCGCCTTTTAGATAAAACACCGACTCCTCGTAGCAGCTCTCCGCGCTCCCGGCGGCGCAGGCGTCTTTGTAGATCGCAAAGGCTTTTGCGCCATCCTTGTAGCCCGTTAGCCCTTTGGCGTAAAACTCCGCGGCAAAGTAGCATGCCAGCGCGTCGCCGCCTGCGCAGCTTTTTTCTAGCGCGGCGAGCGTTTTTTCGCAGCTTGCGGCGTCGCCTTTATTTATGCAGGCATTTAGCCCGACCTCGTCTATCGCGGCGTTTGCGAGCGCAACCGCAGCGACGAGTATCCAAATTTTCCTCATTTTTTCTCTAGTTCCTTTAAATTTTTAAATCTATAAATCCCGTTTTTCACTCGCTCGAAAATTTTGCGATTTTCAAGCAGCTTGATGGTCTGCGTGACGGTGGGCTTGCTGGCGTCCGTCCGCTCGCAGATATCTGAAATTTTAACGGTTATGAAGCCGTTTTCGTCCGAATTTTGGGCTAAAAACAAGATGATCTCCATCTTTTTCTCGCCCAAAATTTGACCGAAAATCTCCCTCTCTAGCTCCGTCATCGCGCTAAATTTACTTGTATTCTAGCAGTTTAAAGTATTTTTTCGCAATAGGATCGAGAAAAAAGGCATCGTATTTATCGCCCGGGCCATTTCCCATAAGTTCCGGTCTCATGTTGTATTTATACATTTCTCGACCATTTTCATTTTCGTCTTCATGATAAACGTAAAACGCGCCGTCTAGGACGACTTGTCCAAATTTACATTTTTTGCTCTCGCTTTCTTCATTAGGCCATTCGTATTCCCATTTGTATATTTGCCCAAAATTTGAATTTCCGACTTTTAAAAATATATTTTTGAGGTGATTGCTGTTAGGCTCGTCCAGCATTAGTTCGCCGTATTCAATACCTGTGTTTACATCTCCGTCATATCCTTCGCCAAAGTCGTAATTTTTTCCTTCGTAGGTTATTTTGCTGCCGTCCGCCATAACGAAATTTTCGCCCAGACGACTATAGTTTTCATCCTCTTTACGCTTGCTTGCCTCGGCTTCTAAGTATTGCATACTGTTTTCATTGACGCAGTAGCTGAGTTTTAGCTTTACGATATCGTTTTTATTCTTTTTTAGAAACGATTTTAACGCGTGCATAGACTTGACGTCTGACAAAAATATCTTGGCAGTATCTATCTCTTTCGCACCCAAAAACGCGGCAAGCGCAAGCGATAAAACGATGATTTTTTTCATTTTTTACTCCTTAAAATGATCCTAATTTTACTAAATTTTAGCTTATTTTACGGCTCTTGCGATAAAATACGCCAAATTTAACAAAGGATAAAATTTGAAGTTAATTAGCTGGAACGTAAACGGACTGCGCGCGGTCGCGGCTAAAGATGGCTTTGCTTGGCTAGAGCAGCATAGACCCGATTTTTTGGGCCTTCAGGAGATTAAGGTGCGCGAGAGCGATGTGCCTGCGGAGATTTATAAACTCGGATTTAACGAGATCAGCGTAAATTCGGCAGCTCGCGCTGGATACTCGGGCGTGATGAGCCTAGCAAAATTTGGCTCCGCTACGCAAAAAGCGGCGTTTTTTGACGACGACGAGGGACGGGTTTTGGAGCATAGATTCGGCAACGTCGCGCTTTTTAACATCTACTTTCCAAACGGCCAAAAAGACGAGACGCGCCTAGCCTACAAGATGGATTTTTACGCTAAATTTCTAGCCTACATCCAGGAGCTCGTAAAACAGGGCAAAGATGTGATATTTTGTGGCGACGTAAATACCGCTCACCGCGAGATCGACCTCAAAAACCCAAAAGCAAACGCCAAAACCTCGGGCTTTTTGCCTATCGAGCGCGCGTGGCTGGATGAGGTCGTCGCACGCGGCTTTATTGACACCTTTCGGCACGTTCGCGGCGACGCAGCGGACGCGTATTCGTGGTGGAGCTACCGCTTTAACGCCCGCGCCAAAAACGTCGGCTGGAGGATCGATTATTTTTTCATTTCGGCAAGCCTCAAAGACCGCCTAAAAGACGCGTTTATCCTGAGCGATATCACGGGTTCTGATCACTGCCCCGTCGGTATCGAGATCGATCTGGACGGGCTTATTTAAATTTGCTTTTGGGCGGCGCGGGTCAAATTTGAGCTAAATTTACGCTTTTTCGGCAGGCGATTTTGGGTCAAATTTGACTCGCCGCGCGACTTGCCAAATTTAAGTCCAAATTTTGCGCCCGCTTTTTAAAAACCAAACGCTTAAACTTAAGCCGCGATATATGCGTATATAATTATAATATCTAACGAAAAAAGCGACAAATAGGCGAGCCAAAAGGCTTTTACGTAATCAAATTTAAAGGAAAAAACATGATGAACAAAACTATCTTATCGGCTATTTTAGCAGGAGCTACCGTTTTAACCCTAAGCGGTTGCTTTGATTTTGGTTCTAGTAAAAACGAGTCATCTAAAGTCGGTAAACCTAGCGGAAAAATAGCAACGAGTCTAAAAGAAGTTTGCGATAATCCAAATACTAAATATGACGCTTTGGTAGCGGATCTAAAAGTAAAAATGCTTGACAATGATCACAAAGCCAATAAATGGGTTTTCTTTTACGATCAAAATAGCCAAGATTTTAAAACCACAATAATGCTTACAACGACACATTATCAAATCCAGCACCTAGTTATTCCGCAAATAGAATTTTCAAATGTTCATTTAGAAGCACAAGAACCTAAATG